>JASHSN010000362.1 GCA_030038695.1 Nitrososphaeraceae archaeon | reverse complement strand
ACAAGATGTCAGCATCTCTCTTTGTTATGCTATGAGCTGCGACAATATCGTGTCTATCGAATTTTCTTATTCTTCGAAATTGTTCCCACATTTTAGTTGGCAAAATGGTCACAAATGCCTTTTTGTTTCCTCTTATCCAGTTTATGCCAATTATTGTTATACCAGTACTACGATCTATATTTATCGGATGAAGGTTATTGCATTTGCAACCAAGTTCATTGCAGCAAATTTCTTTGTCATGAATATAATAAAGCTCCTCTTCTCTCGGTCCTGTAAACAGACCCATTCTAACTGTAAAACCAATATCTCCAGGTATTGCCATTAAGGCATCGATTTTGCTTTGGAGGTAGTTCGGATTAACAAGATATATTTTGTCTTTCATATCAAGATCTCTATTTAGCATGTACCTTTCTATCGTTGTCCTAGCCAAATTTTGAACCTCTCTACTATTATCTTTCCTATATTACTTAGTCTCTCCTTCTGGAACCTCTCGTTTTTTCCTTGACGGTTTGAAACCACAAACGAAATGGCTTGAAGAGTATTCTATCCGTTGCGCTTTAAAACAGAATTTATTGCGCCTTAGTTGTCGTAGGCGGGGAACATGGCTATATTTAGTCGATCGATTTTGATTTTTCAGTCGTAAACAGAGGGAGAAAAAAGTCCGTGACCTTGTATGGTACCCATGTATGTAATATCACCAACTCGTTCTCCGGCTCTTTCCTGTGCAAATGCTCGTGGAAAAGTTGAGTTGTACTGATCGTAGTTGTTGTTAGTATTGTCAGAAGAGCTGGAATCGTTAAAGATCGTTGGTGGAATTAGATTAATGCTTAGAGGCCTACTAGCTCGTTGGTATGTTAACATAGCTAACTTAGAGCAGCAGTAACAGCAGCAGCGCCTCTCTGCCCTCGACAGCCCCACCAGCAGTAAGAGCAGTGGTGAGCGTGGCGGTCGCAGCCGTCTCGACGAGGGTACCCCGTCAAGACCCTCCCTGGGCAGACCTCGCATAAAGAGCTCCCTAGACCGCCCCGCCGGTGCCAGTAACAACAGTCCCCGTTGTTGGGTTTGTACTGCCAATGATGCGCTCTGGTTTGTCCTTGTTACGTAATACATCGTATAACAAAGGAGGTCAGTAGATCCTATTCTGCTCGATTCAGCTGCTATTTCTAATTAGTATTTTTAGTGGACGAAGATTTTTTGGAGCCCCGATTACAGGTTAGCTGGAAAACTCATCTATTGTCTACACCTAACATCTGGGTAATCTCCTAAACAGACCGATAATAAATCCAAATCCGTATCCAAAATGCTCTAATACAAATATTAGAGCAGCAACCATTGAATATTTTATGCTTTTCACTTTAAATGAAATATACAAAGAGCTCATCATGATTGCAAATAAATATACTCCTAATCCTAATAAAATGACATCAGCCAACTGCGAGTGATAATATATCACCAAGGGTAACGAAGTGGTTGATAAAATAAGTATCACAGGTAAACAAATAAGAATGCTGAATGAATCTGGGTGTTTTTTTGTAACCATCGCTCTCCAAATACAATAAGTTATCATCTTTTTTGCAAACTTCTTAAATGTATTATACCTTCTGTAATAATAGACTGCGACATCATTGCGAATCATCAGTTTAAACCCTGCTTTCTTGATACGCCAGTTAAGCTCCAGATCTAGAGCTCCAAATCTTTTGTCGAATAATTTAATATCTTCAAGTATCTCCTTTCTATATGCACAAAATGCGATTGAATTTACATACCTACTATTTCGTCGTCTATAAGATGTCCCCCAGCCACCTAAAATACTATTTTGTACATAGGCTATAGCCTTTCCCAATGGCCCTTCATCTTCAGCGGGTAAATGGTTGCTCCCTACTCCAGCCACATCCGATCGAGCGTTATTTAACGCCTCAATTAACTGAGATAGAAATAAAGTATGTGCATATGCATGGCCACTAAATATCACTACGATTTTACCTTCAGCATTCTTAATTCCGATGTTCAATCCAGATGATGTTAATCCTTCCGGATTATCAAATAACCTTACAAGGTTTGGAAATTTTGTTTTATATTCAGCCTCAATCTCGCGTGTTTTATCGTTAGACATTCCGTCTATTATGATTATCTCGTACTTTTCCTGAGGAAAACTTTGCGTAATCAATGAATCTAGGCACTTATGTATGTAGTCTTCCTCATTTTTGACCGCGACTATAACAGATACTTCTCTTATTTGACCGTCAATGTATTCTAAATCTAATTCTGACCTTATAAGCATTAGCGGTTTGATGCTTTATGTTTTTATTATAATACTATTACTACTACTTATTTGAGAATTCTACATTTGTCGCATGGTGGATTACCTGATAGCAGAATAGAAAAAACAGCTTTGAGTGCGTCGACAAAGATTGGACACGAAGTTATATTCGGGGGCATGTATTCAATCGGTTACAGCGGAAAGACGTTTTCTAGAGTCTATGCTATCAATTGGCCAAACCTTGCAAAGTTTAGAATTCCATTTTACTGGCGTTTTGTTAGAAAGCAGGTTCAACAAGTAATAAACCAATCAAAACCCGACATAGTACATGCCCACGACATTTTTTCAGCAAAAATGATATCTGAATTTGGATTGCCTTTTGTATATGACAATCATGAATATTGGGCCGTCTACGTTAGAGGGGTATTTGAATCATCCCTGTCTCATAAAGATCTTTCTCAGAATCATATTTGGAACAGGGTACTATGGAAAGCCAGAAAGGCAGCATGGAACCTTGTACTAAGATATAAAGCAATAGCTTTATGGACAAATTGGGAACATGAATTGGTTTCTTCTGCCCCCACAATTGTTACTACGGAAAAAGCTGCCAAAGAATTAAGAGAAAGTAACCGTACTAACAGAGTTTTTGTCGTGCCAAATTTTCCTACGATGTTTGAAGTTAAAGATTTTGAAAGACCTATTTTCATAATAGCATTTCCTCTGTCTACGCAGGCATTATGCCCAAGGGAGGGATGAATCTATCCCATAAAAATATGGATGGCCTTGAAGAGTCATTTGATAATCATAATATAGGCAAACTAACCATGATTGGAGCATTCGGTGAGGCAACGGCAAAGGTCCATTTCACAGGTTTTCTGTCTAGGCAATCGATGTATGCTGAGATGTTCAAACATTCGGTCGGATTGATACCATTTAAAAAGTACTGGTCACATCAATATATAAGTCCAAATAAAGCATACGAGTATGCACATGCAGGTCTTTTCGTAGTGTGCACGTCTTCTTTGAAGACTGTTATAGAAGATTTTAATGGGAATTGTGGCACATTTGAGGATTATGACGATTTGAGGTCACAATTAGAGTATTTGAAAGACAATTTAGATGAGCTCTACTTGAAAAGGGTAAAAACGTTTGAATTCGCCCGAAATAACTTGATTTGGGATAGTTATGAAAATAATATATTTGATGCATATAAATTGTGCTAAGAAATGAACCCTTGAAGGTCCCGGTGACATTAAATTCATGCTGCAGCTGAAGCAGTTACAGCGTACCTACAGTTGTACAGATAAATAGCAAGTAGTAGTACTGCCATGAAACACGATTTTTCTCGATATCGTTAACGGTACTGTGTAGTATGTCTCTAATCTTACTTATCACTTCTATATTCTAATTTCGTTTGATGAGCTAACATTGTAAATATCACAGGATTTTCCATATGTGATAACATATAGGATATATCATACTTGTAATCTATTCTATTGATTAGCGTCAACACATCTTCTGAGTAAATATTATTATAAACAAATGTATGTAGAGGAGTTATATATTTGTCATGGGCTTCAACACCATCTATTTTCCGTAAGAAGTCATCGTATTTCTCTCTGCCATCCCATAATTCTAGGTATTCCCTGCAAAGCACTCCGTATTTTCCAAATCCAGTTCCAACATCTAAAATCGAGCAGGGATCAAGTTTTAAAACTACGTCCATTATTTTTGATATATTATGGTGCGGGCTGGAAGGCAATGCTATACCTACGTTACCTAGGTAT
>JASHSN010000043.1 GCA_030038695.1 Nitrososphaeraceae archaeon | reverse complement strand
TTGCTAAAACCCATCTGTCAGCCTTTATAGACGCCTTTTTTGAAACAAGGCCTCCAAAAAGGATTCCTGGTTTAGTTTTTGTCTAACCGTACATTTCAATCATTTGTTTTGATGGGGCGGTTCCATCTACAGTTCGTTCATCTTATCCAAATTTTTAAGAGTCAGCTGATTGATTCTTTGAATACCCTCCTCCTGTCCACCCATCTTTTCGAACTATCCAATAAATTCGGCGCTGACGTCGTAATTTCTATGGCTAACTAATCTTGTTTTCTAGTAATTTCGTACAACAGGCTGAGGGCAGGAAGATAAGGACGACCAGATTGTGACCGACTGCTCATGTAGACAGTGTCTGATATACTTTATTTTTATATACGAGTCACGGCGATCCTGTATATTGTGCCTTGAAGATCCCGAGTATCGAAAAAATAGAGCTTCTCAGAAGCAATAAGGAACACTTGTTTGAATATTTGAGAAACTATGATACTTCGTTGAGATCGACGGATACCATCGACGTCGTAAATTTTGAATACGGAATTAAGATTTTATATTATCATTACGAAGGAAATAAGCCTTACAAGACTAGGGTTTATCTAAACAAAATGGGAGATGCTGAATTGTTGAGGTGATGTCTTTCACATGGAGAGGATTGTTTTTGGGCCAGGCAACATGTGTCTTGCGTATTGAGAATTATGGATAACGCTATACCTGTACCAACAGCATAACAAAGCAGGACAACCGTAAGGTCTATGTCTCAAATATAAAAAAAGGTGTTACTATATGGTACTAACCGCCACCGCCCCCTGACATGGCAGACGCATAACCACCGTGGTGTCCATGCCAAGCGCTCACGTATTGTCTTCTCATTACTGTTCCTGTCGGCACTACTGCTGTATGTCACTTCTATACCCATGCGGTTTACCGTCGTCCTATCGAATCTAGCTTAGATGTTAACGCGATAAGCTGGTCTGTAAATGCGCAATTGCATCGTCTTTTAGCTTATCACGATCTCTCATAGCTTGGTTTAGTGCCAGCTGCGGTATATTCAGAAACGTCAGGTAAGGCCCAATTTTGCAAAATATCTATCTCTGAATCCTTCTTTCTCCTATATGTGGAACTAGAATACTACCATAATACTATGAACCAGCCAAAATATAAGGCGGACATTGGGTTGACGCTGTTGGAACCTGACGTGCAAAATTGGTTGAATCAACGTTCCCATATATATCTACCATTGTTTTATATCTAATGATGACAGTATAAATGCGAATTCCTTTACGATTAACCAGATGATTATCAGGTATTAACAATCAAATGGGAAGAGTAAAAATTAAAGACAGGTGTCAACAAGATGATGAAGATATAAGGCCCCTCCCAACAATCCATTGCTAAGGCCTCTTGAGTTGGACGAGGTGAAAGTTACAACTTCTCGAGCGCTAAAGGATTGATTTGGGTTTTAACTCACGCCATTTTCCACGAGCCCAGAATCCCCATTTTTGCTTATCCTCGGATGAATAATAGCACTTCTCGTTGTGAGCACAAGCAGTGCATTGTGGTGACGGTTCAATAGCAGGGATTATATTATTTTTCAACAAAGTGTTAAGAATTCGGGCTCTTCTAGAGGTTTCTTTGAAAAGCTTTTCGTTCTTGGGAACTATATATTCTGCCTCATTTCCTTCGCTGTCAAAGTAAATTATCACACCCTCTTCCTTCTTGAAAATATACAAGTATGAATTTAACTGTATAAAGTGCTCAGGCGACGGGATCTCTGGTAATTCGGAAACTCTTCGAAATATCATCACTACATCGTCTTCAACTCTGTCAGCGCGTCCAACCAGTTTTATATTGTCGGCAACTTCTATCTCACTCTCAGCTGGTTTCTCTAGAATGCTCAAGGCCCCTTTCTCCATCAAAGCAGATATCATCTGTTTATGCGTTCGTTCAACGGGATCTTTTCTATCAAAATAAGCACTTCTAAGGCAACCACTCGACTCTTCTACCGAAATTTTTGTTTCATCACCTAAAATGGGGTTATGATCGGCATAAACTTCTTCTATTACATCATAAACATCAACTTTTGCAGGTGCGTCAGCTGCAGATCTGTAATTTTCAATACCTATCTTTATTTTATCCTTGACCTTTTCGATGATTTGTTCTTCCATGGCTAGTGCTTTCAGACTCAATTCGAGTCACAATTATAAAAGTTTTTTTACAGATCCGCTCATTTTTTATGATAATAAGTAAGTGGACGTTAGATCATATTAACCACTCACTCTTGAATAAGAATGAACAGCGTACTGAAATCTCATGGTCTTTTCCTTTTCGGTCTTTGCTTAGCCTTCCACCTGTCAAATCCTAATCTAGTTGCAGCAAAGACTCCGAGACTGAAGAAGAAACCCCCAATCCACAGGAAAACAACCGAGCCGGTGTAAAAGCCCCAAAGAAATCCAAGTGCTGCACTAACGAATTCTGATATTACAAATATCAGCCATCTGTCTACCAACGAGAGATGGGCATTATCGGTGCTTTTAATTGTTTTCTGTTGCTTGTAATCAGACAGGTCTCATGTTAATTGAAAGCCACGATTTACTGTGTATGATAATGCTTGCAACATTTCTATTAGAAAGACGTGGAAGGTCCTTGTTGATGTCAATAATAATTATTAAGCGATCCCCTTCCGACGCACGGCAATGATAGAGCGCCATCTGAATACTGCATTGTCTAGGACTCACAAGGGCTAGCCGGAATCACTACCAACATGAAACTAAATAGAAAATGAAAAGGAATTGAACCTACACATGGCTCACGATATAAATTGATGATTCGAATCTATTATCTGTCGTCAATCACACCGGTACGAAGATTTGCTCCAAATCTATGGAAATTTCAATTTGCTTTCGATTCTCCTCATAGAAATGCCCAATTTTCATTCACAAAGCCCCTATTTTTCTGCTGACGTCGTTAATCTGCTTTGTGAACATCGAGGATTTTCTACGCCACCTTCAGTTGTAGTATTTCATTCGTTCCTTCATATATCGTAATTGCTGGTGAATCTAAAAAATGTCTTGCTACTCTATTTCTCTTTCTATAAGAGGCAGATCCAAATATTTGAACTGACCTATTAGCTGAGTTAAATGCAGAATTGCTAGAATGCAATTTTGGAATAGCGGATAAATTATCTGAGAAACAGCAAGCATTACCAGAACAAATGGAATCCAAAGATAGAGATCCAGGAGCTCAGAGATAAAATGGTCAGGATGAAGGAGTCGCTCGCTGAAAATTAGAGCTCCTGGAGGTATTAAAAATAGCAAAGTCAAGAAACGGAGGGGATAGGGGAAGAAGGAGGACAGTTCATTACTTGATGAAAAACGCCGAGATAGATGAAAATTCCGATTGATAGGTTCGAGATAGATGAGCTGACTCCCAGAGCTAAAGCATGTTGGGTGATCAATTTGCTCCTGAGCCTGGTGAAGAGAACATACATGGATTAGAGAACATCTTTTTTATCCAAAATGTCTTCACTATCTATAAGCTGTATAATCTCTCCCGAGCATCATAGCTGCTATCTTTAATTTTAGAATTTCATTCGTTCCTTCATAAATAGTAGTTGCTCGTGAATCCAAGAAGTGTCGTGCAACTCTAGTTGTTTTTCTATATCCTGAAGCCCCGAAAATTTGTACTGCCCTATTTGATGTATCAAATGCGGTATTGGTTGCATGAAATTTTGCGATAGAAGCCAATGTATCCGCCTCTTTTCTAAGCAACGAGTATTCTTTATTGGTAATGTTCAATTTAGATTGCCAATCTTCAGTCCTTTTCATATTCTCTATATAGTTGTGTAACTTTTGCACAGATCCTGCTGCACGGTAACTAAGCCACTTAGAACTTTCAATATTTGCAACCATTAAAGCGATATGATCTTGTATCAATTGCTTTTTAGCTAATATAGATCCATGTTGTTCTCGTCTTTTCGAATGAATCATTGATTCCTCTAAACAATCCTCCATTACACCTAATGCACCAGCAGCAACACTCAGCCTACCGTCAATTAGCCCGCTATACGCAATGCTTAGACCTTTTCCCTTAGGTCCTAATAAGTTTTTTTTGGGAACAATACAATTTTCAAAATCAATCTCTGCATTTTTAACAGTTAGCAATCCCATCTTATTTTTCATTTCTTGCACTCGAAGACTAGGACAAGAGTTTCTATCTATAATAAATGCAGACACATTTCCGTTATTATCATTTCTAGCATCTTTTGCAAAGACGAGTATAATATCTGCAAATGTACCGTTGCCTATCCAATGTTTTTTACCATTTAGCACATAGTGATCTCCATCTCTGATTTCAAATTTTGTTGTCATAGAAGAAGGATCGCTGCCTGCTACAGGTTCTGTTAGTGCAAACGCCATAATACTATTGCCATTAGTCGTTTTCGAAAGATACTCTTTTTTTTGTTCTTCAGTACCCCAAGATTGAAGCGTCGTTTGAGCTAAAGAGGTATGCACCGAAAAAAACGTTCGTATTGAACTTCCTTCTCTGCCTATTCTTTGAAGAGCTAGTATGTAGGTAAGTGTATCATAACCTAGACCACCATACCTTCTTGATATAGGACAGCCAAGCATTCCAACTTTTGCAAATTCTGGGATAATTCTATCATTAAATTTTTCTTGGAGATAACATTCTTCCTCATATGGGCGTAGTATCTTGCATACATTATCGACTTGTTTTAAGAATGATTCCTGCTTGCTGGATATATTAAAAACCATCTGGGAAAGATTAGAATAAGAAGACATGAACTAGGTCTCTGATGAATGTATAGGAACAACACCATAGGCACTCTTGTTTCTGCGTGTTGGAGGATATTGGCAAAAGTAACAGCATATTTTGACAAGGTGAAAGGATGCCTCATCTCTATCTCCTCTTCCGTTTACCTTCAACAGTTTGCTGGTCACTAGTAAATTAATTAACGTGAGCTATAAACAGCTCCTGAACATATCCAAAGAAAACAATTAGAAGTCTGACAGCGAATTGAATGGAAATCTAACAAAATAGACGCAAGATCTTCTAAAGGAGGGTCAAATATGCAAAGCGATTAATGCTCTTGAACTTGACACACACACTGTGTGATGTTACATCGGCCTATTCTGATACTATCGGCAATGAGTTTAATGAATGAGGTATCACTGAAATTTTCTTTATATAGGGTATTTTTGATCGAATCGCCACCTCTACTTCTCTTGTTAATAATTCTACATCAGCGAATCTCTTCCCGCCATCGACTTCTATATGGACAGCAGCAAATACCACCATCATTCCAGCAGGGCGTAGCAAAATTTGCTGCACTTTGATCTGATCATTCCCTTCGAACTTGTTTTCAATGGTTTGTTTTATCAAGTCAGTAACTTTTGGATTCTGCCATGAATCTACAAGAATCAATGATGATTGCTTAAGTGATACATAAGCAACTGAGAAGATGTATCCTGCTATTATTATACCACCTATTGCATCCATCTGCGAAAATCCAAATTGTGTAGCAATCAAAATACTTAGGAATCCTACAACTGAAGCTGAACCATCTTTTATTGAATTCTTAGCATCCGTTCTTAACGATAAAAGACTATATTTATTTGCAATATTTCTCATCTGCAATGCCCTGTATATGGATATTATACTTGCAGCAGCTAAGACTATCATTGTTAAAACAGGCTGTTGAATTTCGTGTTTGTGTTGTAGTAGTAATGAACTGGATGAGTGGTATAGGATAACGGATCCCATTACAATCATCCCTATTGCTGCGATTAGGGCGGCAAAACTCTCTACCTTGTAGTAACCAAAGTGAAATTTCCTATCGGGAGGACGACCGGCGATTACAAGACCCATAAATACTATAAATGAAATCATTGCGTCTGATAGCGAATCTATTCCATCAGCAGTTGCGACTACGCTACCACTCAGATGGCCAATTAGAAGCTCAACTATTCCTACACTAAGTAAGGTAATGATAGAAATTTTCGCAATCTTTTGGGCGCATTGAATGCCCTCATTTATCGGTCTGGAGAATTCTCTAGGTTTTTGCTGCATTTTAGTAGCTGTCAGATTACCACGATGAGTGGTATCTACAGCGCAATGTTCGTCCATTAATTAGTATAACATAACTACTAACTTATCCTATTTAAACATGGAGTCTAATAGTGTGCAACTTATCTACTACAGTATTCTATAGTTATGTTGTCTGCGCTCGTTTTCTAATAGACTAAGAGGTAATCTCAAATTATCAAATCGCGATATATTAATCACAAAGAATCACATCTACAACCAAAATTTGCTTCACACAGAAGGCAAAAGATTGAACTCAATGTTCGTTTGTCATTATATGAAATCCGCTAGTATGCACTAGGCGGACAAGACGGTATCGGATGAAGATCGTCTAGCTCATTTTTGTGACACCATCGATATTTTGTCTTTTCTTAGACTAATCTTTAAAGATTTTACTCTGCTTTCTGTATGGAAAGACTTTGCCGCCAAATTATTTTTTGGACTGTAGACCTAATTTATATAACTTTCCCATGATTCTGTATGTAGAACTTCTAGAAAGTTCGTTGTCGTGACAGCTTTCGAAGCTCATCGTAGACATTCTAGATGTTTTCGAATCGACGAGTCCCAGCAACATAAGTAATGGATCCTAGATGTCATTATATTTATCAATATCTATCTTGTATTAGTATGGCCTAACTAGCTGCACCGAACAAAGTAAATCGTACTACGATATTATTGATATCCTCTTCGAGCGGAGACACGATAATGGTAGCGCTCATGACTTCTAGATAGATACGACTTCGAAGTGAATATGTCAATGCCAAACATTCCGTATTCGTGTATTCGCTTGTTAGTCATGTCTAATTAGGCATGCCTATTATTTATACTATCTTTCGATTCTGAGTCGAATTGAGATTGAAGATGGTTTGTTGTCATTTATCTAGGTCTATCTTTTATCAAGGCAGAATAGTCTCTTGTTGTGTCGCATTCTGTAATGATGCTGGTCGTGTTTCTAACACAATATTCAAATTCATTATCTGGCCATGCCTGTTGAGAGTCAACGCTACATTATCTCCAATCGACTTATGCAAATCGATGTAATTGATGAGATCATCTATACTCTTCAGAGGATGTCCATCAATCGCTGTTATAATGTCACCCAAATTTTGGGCGTTCGAAAAATCATTCTGTGTTGTCCCCTGTATGCCTGCTTTTTCTGCAGGACTACCACTTTGAACTGAACCGACAATCACCCCCTTACCGTTTCTCGGCAGGCCTGCAGACTGTGCTATATCCGGAGTTACAGCGCCACCAGCTATTCCTAGCCATGGGTGATTGTAGGCTCCAGTTTGAATTATTGTTGGAACTTCTTTGATTATCATATTTGATGGAACTGCAAAACCTATTCCAGAGAATTCGCCAGTAGCAGAATTGATTGCGGTATTTATTCCTACTACCTGTCCTAGCATATTCAGTAATGGACCACCCGAATTACCAGGATTAATTGGGGCATCTGTCTGAATTGCACCAGGTGTGGAAAACCCCGTATCGGGATTTGGCAGTAGGCGCCCCGTTTGACTAACAATACCAGTTGTCATCGTATCACTAAGCCCAAATGGATTACCTATAGCTATTACCTGTTGTCCTACTTGTAGAGAAGAAGAATTCACAATAGGCAAAGGAACGAGGTTCTCCGGTGAGAAATTATCTGTAATTTGTAATACTGCAATGTCACTAGAAGGGTCTTTTCCAATTACTTTTGCTCTATACGTATTTCCATCAACAAATGTTACATCAGCCGTACTAGCTCCATCAATTACATGATTATTTGTGAGTATGTGCCCTTGCTTATCGTATACAAATCCAGAACCTAATCTTGTAGATTGGCCTCCAAGCTCGTTACCATTTATTATTATCTGCAAATTGGGATTTGATGTTTTAGCTGTAATTTGAACAACAGAATTCTCCACTTGCTTGAAAATAGTGGTGAGGTTTGTAGTTCGAGTAGAAGATGGTAAAGCTATGTTCTCTAGTTGATCTTGATTTGTAGTTTCAGAAGATTGTTGAGTAATAGGTGAGCTTGGCTGTTGCGAATTATCTCTGGTCAGTGTTTTTCCATTATTTTGGAGGTATGTTATAGCAGCAGCGACATTTGTTAAGCTGTTCTGTATAGTTTTGGTAGGGTCAAATGTTGACGCTTGTATCATTATTGTAACAACTAGTGGAACTGCCGTTACAAGCAAAACTATTTCTGTTCTTTTGCTCATTATTTTAGATAATGAAAAAAGAGTATTTATATGTTGCCAAAAATGTCTTTTCCACATTATATTCTTGCCCTTTTAAGTCAGTCCAATTTTTTAAAAGCACCTGTCAGGAGAAAGCCGTCAATTGAATGCATATACGACACTACTATTCAAAGCTGCGGTCTAAATATGTAAATAAGATAATACTAAACGCAATACTCTACCTAATTAGTATGCTTGGAAAGATAGACACACAAATATTTGCCCTTACTACCAATTAGCGGAGAAATAGCAATCTTGCTCTCATCTGCAACGTGGATCAATTGAAACTTCATGTTTGTTGACTTATCTTGGGGATGAACGTTAGTAGTACTAATTCCCTTTTTTATAGTCGGAACTAAATAGTTCAAGTAAAATAGATTGCCAACTGGATAATTGGTGTTTGAAAAATGGTCTTTCCTTCCAGACTCCGTGTTACTCAGCCTCGATTGTCCGACAATAAGTTTGCCTCCTGTATCGACTACAGCAGCGAAAGCAATTCCTGTATTAGATGATAAGGCAATGAAGCATATTCTACGTAAAAAGTCCCTCCCTTCACCCATCTAATTTTTGATTCAATAATAACAATAATAATCAATTTGCTACAAAGTTACAGAACTGAATAATTGACTGATAGTTGAAACATTTCCTCTGCAAATACGAATAATAGTACACATCTCCTTCTGCTCCCTGAATTTAATCGCCACGCCACTCCAGTTCATAAATTATTACTCTGCTAACAATAGCCAAGTCGTCAAGAACTTTGCAAATCGAGTTAGAATTTCCTGTCTGTATATCAGGCCTACTGGATATTCGATATCTTGAAATATTTGCAATATGGACATTTGGTGTTTCTTGTTGCTTCCACCAGTCATTACAGAATGAAAACATTGTTTTGCTGAAGTGCTTACGCCGTCGAGGATACCGGCAGTATGGACATATTACTGACTTTATTTACTAGTGGGGGATTCGTCCATTTTACCTGTTATCAAACGACATTGAATAAATTATGCATTATGCTAGAGTGTCTGTGATCGATTTCAAACGAGCTCCATATTACAAAATATTCAGATTTTCTAACCTTTTTGTCCCTACCATTTCACGTAGCTGATTGTATACCTGCAAGAAATGTATTCCCCTTCTTGTAATTCTATAAGATCGCCCTTTCTGTCCACCATACTCTAACAACTCATTTTTCATCAAAAATGGTAAGTAATCATACAACTGCTTTGAAGTTATCGATGCAGAATACATTATTTTTATTTTAAGTACACCGTCTCTCTGATTAGCAGCCTCTAAGATTAATGCAATTATTTCGGTCCTACTTCTGTATTTTTTCATTTAGAACGTGATCTTAAGATGATCTCCTCTCTATGTATGTATTTGTAAACCAACAATATCCGTGATATGCAAGTTGTCGTTAAAG
>JASHSN010000361.1 GCA_030038695.1 Nitrososphaeraceae archaeon | reverse complement strand
AGCTTTCTTCTGGAATGACCGGAACTTGTCATGCAGGCAAAGGTATGGATGCACAGTTTACGTATACTTTGCATAACTCCAACCCGTACCACCAGCATCCGACCGGGGGTGAGTATTAGGCTCACTCCCTTAATGGGTGAGGGTGGGAGCCAGTTGGTGATAGCATTCCTTACTCGTGATATTCATATTTTCTATTCCCTTGAGAATCAGGATACCAATCTCCATATAGTTTTGCTGCGACAAGCGTATATTTTTCAGCGGCTGACCAGACCATGACGCTAACGTCAAATACACGTCAAATATCCGTCAGAAGAAACACCGTCATCTGGACAAGAGCCCAAATGAGCACGATTTAGGGTTTTATGACTGTCCAAAGAAAAAGAAGATGAAGGCTACCCAACCACAAATAGGAGCAGGTTTGATGCTTATAGAAGATTTTTACTGATAGGTCTACCCTTATGGGGGAACTGGAAGTTTCCACCATACCTCATATTTGGCGTTTGCGTAAGCACCGTGGTTTATTGTACAATCTCCAGTCACCGGACCGAACCCTTCCGGAAACTCCACCTTGCATGTATTACCTTTACCATCGGGTGGACTACTAAAGGAAAACTTTACGACTGGGCTAACTGTGGACTTTGCTATCATTACTTTGTACGTCACATCTCCGATTTCCCATCCGGCTGGACCGTTCGGGTTCGTTTTCCACATCACTGGGCAACCTCCGGGACTTGGCCGCACGACCCAGATACCTGCTTTCAAGTTCGAGCCAACATACGTTAACTTACCCGAACAATAAGGCTTGGTGATCATAGCCGTAGATGCTATGAAGTTAGGTTGGGCAGGTTGGGCCAGCGCTTTTTCGGTTATGACAGGAACTGAAACAGCATACCTACAAGTACGAATATGGCGGCTACTGCTGTTGTTTGTCGCTTGTACTCCATTTTTTTTAAGAACTTTGTTCACTTTAATTCGACTGCCGCCTGCATACCTCATTTATAAATGATTCGATAATTAAATTTTGTAGAATTTTCTGTAACATAACTCTACCCCTCATCGCTCACCAACGTGTAATCGTATGATACCTGCATGGATACCCCTTATGCTTATAAAATCTATAAAGTATCCTGCTATGCTATTGATAATAAATATGAGGATCAATACCATTTGTGAGTACCACTTATGGTATTCGTCACCGAGTTTAAATAGTATGTTGCTGAAATAAAACGATGGCAAAAGGCAATCACAAAGTAGTAGATTTCCTGATTCAAATTGCTGAAGACCCCGCTGAGTATAAGATAGATCCCAACAAGGTACTTTCGACCTTTGATTTTCCTGTTGATATCAAATCGGATATTGTCAGCGGTAAATTGGAAAATATTCATAGACATATCAAACGTCATCCCGGAAAACCTGCCCCCCCTCCTGCGTTCAGCTTGGACCCAGACTACTAAAAATACTAAATTTTCATCGATTTATAGAACCAGCAGAAGAGGAGAAATTTTCTACCTTTTTCATGTCAATGTAGAAGTTCCGGTGTTCTATTAGAGTGCTCTAAAGTTCCAGAAAATATCACGTATGTTAAACGATTAGATGTCAATGAGAGTTAATGTGCGATATGAAATTGTAGAATTTATTTATTGCTTGATTTCAGCCTAAAACGACACTGCGATCAAAGTACACTCCCTTTCTAGTTTCTAAAATTCCTAACAGAAAAAGTGTTTTAGCACTAGCAGGTGGTCCCATGAATAGCAAGTTGTAATTGTCTTCAGCATCTAACGCGCGTATAGCTATATCCTTACCTCACTATGGTTCAGTTTGTATTTAGAAGTCCCATTTATGTATCCGATTATGTATTGTTCAGTATGATGTCCTTTGAATGGTTGACCTAGAAATCCTGCTGTCCATCCTGCGTTATATTTCCGTGACTTTGAGAAAAAATATTGGGATTGTATAAGTTTGTTTGTTTCATGAGCTTTTGCCAAGGTTATTGTAGGAGTGACCAGCAAGAGCCGTTAGAAAGGTCCATATTACAATCGTGGTATCTTGAATGGGGATTCTATTCTTCTCAAACAAGTCCAGCACAGCATTCTCAAAGTCTAACAGAGTTATGGCAGTCATTTTCTCTCCCATCAACTCCATATTTTGTCACAGTCTCCATTATCAGCTCTATCTCTTGAGGACCGTCTATTTTCCTAACTAACTTGCCTATCGTTATCACATCTCGAATATCGCCCTGAGTCTTCCATACGCTAACTCCAATATATCTAGCAATACTGGAACTAAGTTTAGGTAACACTTTCTCTGACACAGAAAGGAATTGTTCTTCGGTATATCTCTGCAAAAATAATTTCAAAAATCGGGATTGTAAAGGTTTAGATATCTTGGAAAGATCATTAGCACTAGCAAAGACCTTGGCCCCCTTGATTTCAAAATCGTAACGTCTCTTTTGTTGATCTACTTTAATTCTATTAGACTCGAAAAAATTTAGAAGCTGATTCTGAAAGGTTCTAGACATTTTATCAAGCTCATCTATCGCGATAATTTTGGGTCGTTCTTCCTCCAAAATATCCAGGATTCTGTTTGTGGTATTTGAGCCATCGAAGGAGACACCTTTTCCTCCTGTCATCTCTAAGATACCTTGCAGAAACAAAGTCTTGGCAGAGGCAGGTGGACCAATGAATAGCAGGTTATAACTATCTTCCGAGTCTAGGGCGCACTCAAATTGACTGTTGGGATCAATGACTTGAATTATGAAACAGAAATACATTTAGCTTTTATAGTTAACGAGCCTAACCATATGTGAACAATCTATCCAAATCCAAGTTAGACGGTAAAATATCCATGTTTGTAGGCATGGATCTACACAAGAACTATCTGCAGATAGCTGTGATGAACGATAAGGGAAAGGTATTGGAAAATTCTAGGATAAACAACGATCTTAAACAGGTTGGCAGATTTTTTGATGAAAATATCAATGATGAG
>JASHSN010000360.1 GCA_030038695.1 Nitrososphaeraceae archaeon | reverse complement strand
CGTAATCCTTCGATCACTTCTTTCGTTCATCCCTTTGAACAACCTTGAGAACCCACCTCGGATAACCCCAAAAGATGATCCCAATAGGTATGATGAAGAACTTGACTCTATTCTTCCCGACAATCCAAACAGAGCGTATAACATGGAGCTGGTGATAAGGAAAGTTATAGACAATGGAGATTTCTTGGAGGTACACAAATACTGGGCGAGAAACATACTTGTAGGATTTGCAAGACTTGATGGCAACTCTGTGGGTGTTGTAGCCAACAATCCAGAAGCTTTGGCGGGAGTTTTGGATATCGATTCTTGCGACAAGGCAGCGCGTTTTACGAGATTCTGTGACTGCTTCAATATTCCATTGATTGCTTTTGTTGATGTACCTGGCTTTCTGCCTGGAACCAGTCAGGAATGGGGAGGGATTATAAGACATGGGGCAAAGCTTCTTTACGCGTTTTCAGAAGCTACTGTGCCACGGCTTACGGTCATAACAAGAAAAGCATACGGCGGAGCTTACGATGTGATGAACAGCAAACATATAGGGGCTGATTACAATTTTGCGTGGCCTAGTGCTGAGATCGCTGTTATGGGACCAGAGGGAGCTTGCAACATAATATTTAGAAAGGAAATATCAGAATCTGAGAATCCTGTAGCGAGAAGAGCAGAAGTAATAGACGATTATAAGAAGAAGTTTGCTAACCCATATATTGCGATGTCAAAAGGCTACATAGACGATATTATAAAACCGAGAGAAACTCGGAAGAGATTAATTGTCGCGCTCAAGGCCATTTACAGAAAGAGAGAAGATAGGCCTCGGAGAAAACATGGCAACATCCCAGTGTAATCCGGGTTGCCTATGCCTAAAAGCTGTAGTTTATTTCTTCATTCAAAGCAATTCGTGTCGAGTCCAGTACAGAATACTGCGACGGAGTCCCGGGGTATCAGACATGGGAGCTGGAACTGGAGACGGCAAAGGAATAAGAATTCATTATTACAAACCTCTCAATTAGATGTTCTGTGACTAATGGGTTCGGCACAATCTCTAGATTATATTAGAAATGTCTTTAAATGCCAGTATTCCGGTGTTATAATTTCTAAAATTTTCATGGAATATAATCACTAATTTAATTGCGGATTAGGTTCTCAAATATCAATTTTAGTAATACTCTGGCAAAAAGAGAGTCACCTAATTCGTGCTGTATTACAAATACATGCTTTGTTGCCCCTTCTATTATGTGGTCTGAATTTCGAATGAGAAAATATTAATAATACCAGTATTAGATCACGTTAATATATCATGCAGAGGCGGATATAGGATCCACTATACAATTTTACTTTTGCTTTTTAGTATGTATGACAATGATAACAATGGAACAAATAGAAAAGGCTTTTTTTAAGATAGTTGGGATGTATTGTACGACTTGCAAACCAATTGTAGAGAAGCAACTGAAGAATGAGCCAGCAGTTAAGAAAATTGATATTGATTATATGACAGACAGCGTTGTAGTACAATTTGATCAGTCTTTAATAAGTAAGCAGGAAGTAAAAGATAGACTAGAAAAATCTGGCTACAAGTTTGTTAGGATAGCTACCAGAGAATGATGGCGTTGTTAAATATACCTTTTATTCAACCAAGTCGATGGTTGTAAAGAACATTATACTTAATGCCGGAGTAGCCCAGAACCTGCGAGATATATTGCACTATCAAGGATAGACATTACAGACAAAAATAAAGGTATTCCCAAGAATCCATAGTTCATAGGCATATCGTCTACACTTTCCATCATTTTACTTACGTTAAAGACACTAGGTGTGCGCGTACGTGTCTGATAGGATAGTTTGTATCTTGTATCCAAAATATCGAATACAGTCTTGAGATAAAAGTAGGCGATTATGGTCTTTATATCCTGATTGATGTTTGTGTATCAATATCGTTTGTTACGTATTGTAATGAATCCTTCATTCCAGCAATATCACAAAACCTGGGCAATGCAATGCCGCAGCTATAGCCTGAGATATTGCAGGAGACGTGAAGTTCATTTTTACCAGGCGGGAGATCCTGTCGATGTTGTGGAATGACATTAAGAAGTTCACCGGCTGATAAAACAAGACTAAAAGAATCGCAAAATAGTCAAACTTGAATAAACTTGATTTACATTGTTCTATGCATTTCAAATCCACTTTATTTCTAGTCCAAAAATTATGGCAATAAATGTCAGTTCACCCTAAAGCGAAATGTATATTGTATGAAGAGATAGAATGATTCTGGATTGCAGATCACATATTATTATTTAATCTCTATGTAGGTCTCATAGTTTTTAACTTTTTTAAAACCTAAAGGGGCAGAAAAATTAAATAAGCAACTATTGCGACTCCGAAAATCACTAGACCTACAACGGCAGAATAAATGAGAGAGTTTTTGGGCACGTACGTTCCATTTTTGATAGCCTGGTTGGCATGTAGATAGTTCTTTAAAGCATAGATGGCAAGTCCGATTCCTACTAATACCAATACTACTCCAAGGGACGAGGAGGCATAGTGGGTTGAAACATCCGTTAAGGTACCACTTTTTACAGTAATTCCAAATTCTCGGAGAAACAATCCGAATTTTGCTACGACAAATCCTAATCCTATAATAGCTATACAGGTTCTTAACCATGCCAGAAAAGTTCGTTCATTAGCAAGATATTCTTGTGGGCTATTCATATGTCTATTGAAGGGCGCTATAGTAAAACTACTTTGATTCTAGAATCATCCGCATAAGGGAAGTTGTTAAAGACAAGGGAATAATTAAGGAAGCAGATCTTCAGGCTGAGGTAGAGGGCAAAAAGATCATTATAAGAAGGGCAAAAAAAGTGGTTAATCCACTTGAATTAGAGGTTCTAGGAATGATCAACTTGACATTGAACGATAGTATGGTGAAGAGGAGGGCCTTTGAACGATATTATGAACAAACGAAGGGGCGAACACCAATTACTGATGCAAGAGTAATTGCCACAGCATGGGTCGATCCTGACTTAGATTGGTAAAAAAATCCACTACAAGTTGGGTTTGGAGAAAACGAAACAATACAACCAACAAATGCCTGGCAAGAAGGGCAACCATTAATGAACTGAACGAGAAGCACAAAGAATCGAAATTTTTTCATGCCCCATAGCTTTATTCAGATGCCTTCCCAGTTCATGATGAGAATTGGACCATTAGAACATTTAGCTAAAGGTTTTAAATGTTGTCTTGATTCTTCTCCTCAATGTCCAAAAAAATTCTTATAGCAAACAGGGGAGAAATTGTGATAAGAATAGCAAAGACCTGTCGAAAGCTGGACATTGTACCATGTGGCATCTATTCTGATGCTGATAAAAATTCTCTTCACATAAAACATTGCAAACATACAATGAATATCGGGGGAACATTGCCTTCTGAGAGCTACCTTCGGATAGATAGAATCATTGATGCTGCAAAAAAACTTGAATGTGGCTTAATACATCCTGGCTATGGATTTCTTTCTGAGAATCCAAAGTTCAGCGAGATATGCAAAAAGGAGGGGCTGATTTTCGTTGGACCGTCTCGCAAGGTTATGAGGATAACCGGCGACAAAGTTATGGCAAGAAGGATAGCATCGAAAGTCTCGCCTGTGGTAGAGGGATATGAGGTCTCAAACGAGAGTAATGCTTTTGACATAATCGAAAGTATGGGCTATCCTGTAATTCTAAAGGCTGCAGAAGGAGGAGGTGGACGAGGGCTTAGAATTGTAAGGTCTTCTCAACAGCTAACAGACGCTTTCCTCTCGTCCAAGAATGAATCAATGATAAGTTTTGGTTCAGGCAGAGTGTACGTGGAAAAATATCTTGAAAATCCGAGGCACATAGAAGTACAAATACTTGCGGATGCGTATAAATCAAATATTATTCATCTTGGAGAAAGAGAATGTACTATTCAACGGCGTCATCAGAAGCTCATAGAAGAAACTCCTTCTCCTGCTTTGACATCAGAAATGAGAAAGAGGATAACGGAAAAGGCTATAGCTATAATGACAGAAATAGAGTATGAAAACGCAGGCACAGTAGAATTTCTGTTTAAGGATGGTAAATTCTATTTCATGGAAGTGAATGCGAGGATACAAGTCGAGCATCCAATAACAGAAGCTGTTACTGGAGTCGACATCGTAGGACAACAGCTCAGTATTGCGTTAGGTATGGGGTTGCCTCTAAAACAGCATGATATCAAATCGAAAGGACATGCAATAGAATGTCGAATAAATGCTGAACACCCAATAAGCTTCATTCCTTTTCCTGGAACCATAAAAAAATTCACGCCTCCCGAAGAGGATGGTGTTAGAATAGATCATGCATTATATGCTGGGTACACAATCCCCGCATTCTATGATTCACTTATTGCTAAATTAATATGCGTTGCAAATAACAGACACGAATCGATAGCAAAGATGAAGCGTTCGCTTTCGTCTTTCAGAATTTCAGGCATTCCATCGACTATACCTTTTCACATATCGGCATTAAGTGATAGAAGGTTCGTTGATGGAATCTATAATACATCCTTTATTGATGAAATGAATCTGCTTTCATCGAAAGAAGGGGAGATAGCCGCAGCGATCCTATCCGTACTCCCGAAGAAGGTGGAATTTATCGAGAGTACTGAAACAGTAGATCAGGACGTATGGATGAGGAGCAGATTCGATACGAATATGCCTCATCCCTATGATACATACAAGTGGATTAAATGGAAATAATAGTTAATGGTACGTTGTATAATCTAGAGCGTGTTGGAGAGAAAATATATGTGAATAATAAAGAAGTAATCGTAAAGTTAAATGAAGATAATATCATAATAAACGGAAATATTTTCCAGCTAGATTTCTTAGAAGAGGGAGATCCTTCACTCGTAATACTAAACGGGATGGCATATACAAGGTCAAAAAGCTTTTTAAGAGATGTATCAACAAACGAAGTAAAGATCCCTATAAGCGGCATGATAACAGATCTTTTCGTGAAGACTGGTACTGAAGTCAAACAAGGGGTTGTCCTTGCACTTCTGCAGGCAATGAAGATGGAGGTGGAGATTAAATCTCCTAGAAATGGAAAGATAATGGAAATCAAGGCGTCGAAGGGTCAGCCTGTGAAAGTAGGGGATGTTCTTGTTACGTTTGAGTGAACAACTACCGGTCTATGAGTGGTAGTCTCTTTTCGAGTTTCTCTTGTCATCATTGTACTCCTGTCTGTACTAGCAAGAGTTATGGGTAAGTTCACAGTTACCCCTACTTTGGAAATATATCCCATTCTGTTCGTTCCTTTTCACAGTCTTCATATCCAGATGTCTTGTCCATGGCATTTCTGCCAATAATATAGACATAACACGTATTATTGGCTATGTTATGCAGAGGTTTGCTAATTCGCGTTCCGAATCCTAACAGTCCTAATGCTAAATGATTTTATTCTAACGGTCAATTGTATTGATAATGTGTCAGAATTCATGTCATAGTTGTATTAGGGGATGATAGATATCAATACGTGGAAGTATTTTTGGAAAAGTTCGAATTTTATTTTTTATATCACGTAGCGATTTACCATTCAAACCATAAATCAATATATCCTATAAAAGCTTCATTAGTGTGTATTTGATATCCATCTACGGTAAGACTTCAATCTCGTTCTTCGTAATGTTGATATTAATACCTATTGGGCATACGGTTAATTCCGCTTATGGACAGTTTTCAGACAGTCAACCAGTCATCAATGATCCTAGCTTAAAGGCGGATCTAGTTTTCCAAGGACTTCGTAATCCTACGAGTATGGCTTTTTTAGGCCCGAATGATATTTTAGTATTGGAAAAAGATCAAGGCACGGTACAGAGGATTGTAAATGGGAACATGCTTCCGCAACCAGCTTTACACGTGACTGTTGCTACAGAGGGAGAAAGGGGTATGCTAGGGATTGCTATTGCAAAACATACGACAACAAATGGAATTACAGCTAAGTTTGTATATCTTTATTATACTAGTGCCGGCGCACATCTAGGAAACCATGTCTACCGATATGAGTTAGTGGGTAACAAATTAATAAATCCCAAACTTATTCTAAACCTTCCCGCTAGCCCTGGTCCTATTCATGACGGAGGAAAAGTAGAAATTGGGCCTGATAAAAATGTCTATGTTGTTATAGGGGATCTTCGTAATCATAGAACCCAGTCCCAAAACATGGCTTCGGGAGGGTCACCTGACTTAACCAGTGGTATAATTAGAGTTACACAAGATGGAACCCCAGTACCAAATAGCCCACTAGGGATCATGTATCCTATAAATCTATACTTTGCTTACGGTATAAGAAATAGTTTTGGTATGGATTTTGATCCTGTAACAGGGAAATTATGGGATACGGAAAATGGTCCCAATTATGGAGATGAAATAAATCTTGTAGAGCCGGGCTTTAACAGCGGCTGGGCACAGGTACAAGGCATATGGACTCCAAGGGGAGAAATAGAGAATGAGAATGCAGGACCACTCAATCTTCATCCTACTAACCTGGTAGACTTCGATGGAAAAGGAAAATACAGAGCTCCTGAGTTCATTTGGTTTCAATGTGTTGCCCCTACTGCACTAAAGTTTCTTAATTCTACAAAACTTGGTAAACAATATCAAAACGATATTTTTGTAGGTGATTACAATTACGGCAATCTCTATCATTTTAAACTAAATCAAAATAGAACGGCATTAGTTCTTGGGAGCACACTAGCTGACAGAATAGCTTACACACCTGAGGACGCTAAACCATTAGTGTTCGGTACTGGTTTTAATGGTGGAATCACAGATTTACAAGTTGGACCTGATGGATATCTATATGTTCTTACATTTGCGGGAGCAATATATAGAATAGTTCCAGTCTCTTCTAAGTCAAGTGTCATATCTAATGTCGTCATACCATCTACCAAATGTTTTGTCCAGATATTCTGATATTGCAGTTTTTTGCTCTTCTATATGATCGTAGAATCTGTTTGCACATATGTTTGATTTTATCCGCTGATTTACCTTCCTCTCATTTGGATTTAGATATGGAGCCTTCTTTGGAAGATAAATTATGGTT
>JASHSN010000359.1 GCA_030038695.1 Nitrososphaeraceae archaeon | reverse complement strand
GAAGGGCGATTGAGTACTACTACTAAAGCGCAAGATATTACGTATAAATTTCAATGCCATGTCTGTACCAAGGTATTTGATAGTTTGTATATTTTGAAGTATCACATACTATTAGAACATAGTGAGTCTAGAAGACCACCGATAGGCATCGGTTAAATACTGCTGTCAGAAGTGACTTTTATCGCATACTGCAAAGGGTTTGGAGAGCACATGGTTATAGTATGAAACCCGCGCCTTGTGAATAGAATACATGAGATAGCGAAAATAGAGAAGACATGAAGCATACCTCATGCAGGTTTGCGCTGTGTGGGGCTATTCTACCTTTATGGTTTCTCTTTGTTGTGGGTTTGCTGCTTTATGTCACAGAGGGAGTTTTCCTGCATGCATACTGTGGTTGGCTCGAGAGATGGGATTCGGATACATAAAGCTGGTACTGGGATTATTATTGTCCAGCCGGGCTACTGGGTTTCTACCACCATTAAATACGAATTTTGTCTCAAAGATGGCGCACATCAACACACACCTTTTTTGGTACTCATACGCTTTTAACCGCTTTTTTTGGTTCAAGCCAGGAATTCTGCGTTGATATTCCGCTGCCGCACACACTCCGAGTCCGGGCCAGCTGCAGCACACACATGGGGATGGGGGTAGTTTCTCAGGATAGCAGTGGCACAGCGTTGCTCTTAAATCTTGGTTGTCTACTATATACAAGAAATGGGCAGGGTAATGCATGTGTGTGCGATATGTTCAGAACACTTCACCAGAAGATGCAGTGCTACAAGACATAATCTTGCTTTACATAACGGCAGAGGGGAGATAGTTCCATTACTTGAATACGTGGTTGGTAGGTATTCTGGCCGGATACCGGCCAGCAATCCATTTTGGTATAGGGGGAGGCGTAGTAAAAAAAACCGCATCTATGACTTTGGGCGTGCTATTGCAGTTAGATCAAACTACATGGGAGATACTTCTTACCTTGGAGGTTGGCAAGGGCAATACCACCAGCAGCGGGTAATGCATGTGTGTGCAACTTGTTCGGAGCACTTCACCACGAGATATAGTGCTTCAAGACATAATCTTGCTTTACACGGCAACAGAGGAGAGATAGTTCCATTACCTGAATACCTAGCCGGCAGGAATTCTGGCCGATATCAGGCCAGCCATCCATCTTGGTATCGCAAGAGGCGGAGCAAAGAAGAAAACCACATCCGTGGATTTGGATATACTACTGCGGCTGCAGACTCCGTGGGAGATACTTTCAGACCTGGAGGTTTGCAACAACAAGGGCAGTACCAATACCAATACCACCAACAGCAGTCACGATCCTCATCATCATCAACAATCCAGGACCAACCTCCGGCTGTCTCACCATATCGAACTGATCAATCTCAGCCCATACACACAACGAATGATTATGGATCTCTATCACAAGAGACTAGACTAAAAATTCAAGAACTCAAAAGACTGGTGTACAAATATCCCATCTTTTCTAATCCTGATGTAATTATAAAATGCGTTACTGATTTCTCCATTATTAATGGGGACAACACGTTTCTCGATGAAAAGTTGGAACAACTTCGTAGGTTCGATCTGTATAATAGATAGAACTGAATAATTTCTTGTAAGACATGCGGCTTCGACTTGAAAATATGAAACGAATCATTCTATTGATTAGCCGAAGCATTTGCTAGATCAAACACTTGAATATATTTACCGGCTAGTTTTTTCTTATTAGGATACGTGCAAAGTGAAAGTAATGGCTAAAAAAAAGAAGATGGGTTCTTAACGATCCTAATTTGGTGCTCACCTTATTCTCAAAACATATTTAAGAACATCAATGCAATAGGTACATTGCAGCGGAGACTACCCAATCTTCCATTTAATTGGGACCTTTTTGTCGATGGAGTATCAGGGGATTGTATTCCGTCATGTGTGGTCATGGCAGCTAGATATTGGAAAGGCGTTAACCCGTCCCTGCAGATATCTGATAATCCACAATTATGTCACGATTTTGTAAGAAAGACAGCCGGCGTGAGCTATCGCGGAACGTCTTTGAAGCGACTTATGGGCAATCTACCGTTTGCATATGAAATGTATAATCCTAATGACCCAACGTCAAGACAAATAGGAAACCACCTCATAAAAAATTAACACGCTCATCCGTTGACTCTAGAAAGAAGCGACCACCTTAGTTATATCGTCCTCACCAATCATTGTCTGGCTTTAGTTTTTCTTCATTACATGGAAGGTAATAAAATCTAGCATTTGTTGTATAAATTGTAGAACATCGCCATTGCGGTTTTTATACGTCTGACACATTCTGATTTTCTACAATGCGATGATGTATCATCAATCGCCTCGAGTGTATGGGACATGTGGTCCCACCTGGAATGGAGGCATTCGTTCCAAAGGTGATCTCCTCATTCAAAGTTATCTCATTTAGATCTAGTCTATCGTTTGAGGATATCGTCTCTGCCTTCCCATGTCTTATTTTTGCTAATCAAAACGATCCCCTCTTCTGAATTTGGCCTTAGTGTTTAAACTGAGATGAGTTATCGAATTATGACAAAGCGGCGCAAATATGATATAAGAATAGAACATAAAATTCAGTGTAGCATATATAACATAAGATTCATTTTCCAGATTGTGTCAAATACGTCGTTCCTCAATCTGCTTTGCAAGTTCAATGTCTCGTTCGGTTATAGCATCTACATCGAAGGATTTTAAGGAAAATTTGACAGTCCTCCAGTTAATTGTAATAATCGGGTGGTGATTCACCTTCTCTGCAATGTTTGCAATATCATTTACGAATTCAATAGCATTCATAAAACTTGGAAATTGAAACGTTTTTATGATCTTATCATCTTTTAATTCCCATCCGCTACCTAATTCTTCAATAGCTCTCTTTATCTCTTCAGACGTCATATTGACCATTATAGATTAGATTAAGCATCAGACATTATATCATTATTGGACTTCCTCAACGAATAACTTGACCCCAATCACTGCTTTATAGACTTACATCAATATCATAGTGATGACATCAAAATTTTTTAAAAGACCCTGGCTGTCCTCGCTACCATTACTGATCTCCAGTTGAAATACGTCGTCTCTGACAGTTACAGCCATCAAAAAATCCGTGTTAAATCATTCTATATTATTCCTCTGATTTTCTTCTATCTCCTCCATCAATAATCGCTCCAAAATCACCAAGTGTTAAAGATATGTGGATTGCTTCGACAGATAGTCTAAAAGTATGTGCCTATCCATCCAGGTCATAGCATCGATTATTAATTATGTGCTATAGGCCATGGGGATTTTGTTCTATCTCCTTCTTCAAAAAATCCATGCTTTCTATCAAACGTAGTGTTGAAGGACCGGTTGAGTGAGTTTTTATCAATATATCTATCGCCTTGATGACAGCAGCCTTCAAATGATTTTTTGGAACTTTTAGACCAATGGTACCTTTGACCAAGGGGAGAAATTCAACAATCCCAGATACTTGTTGGATCTCATCGGTTTGCTTTAGTATACTAGAATTCAACGCTGCGGTTTTATTAGTAAGCTCAAGCTGCATATGTTCACTTTTCTCAACTTCTGATTTCAAATTTTGAAGTTCCACTTCGAAACCTAACTTGTCATCATAATGCTTTTGTACATCGGAGAAAAACTTCTCAGTAGCTTTATCTTCTGAAATCTTATTTGCAGTAGCGATTTCTGTGACAGTATGTAGTAGAAGTTTGAGTTGTTTAATGCCCATCCCCATCTTCTCAAGTTCTTGGTATATCGAAATCCTATAATTATGAGCAAGTTGCTCTTGTTCCAAATCACTGCACTTTAGTTTCAGCGTCTCGACGTTCTCCTTTAAAGACTTGACTCCCTCCTCCAGTCCTTTGTGTTCTATCTCTAGATTCATGAGATTTGAAACCTTCTGTACAATGATGTTCGGATCAAAACCGAGCTTCTTCGCTCCAATGACAGCTTCTACAAACCTTGAATTATCATCCATAGTGACTTCACTATTCTTCATCACTTCCTTAAAAGTAGAAAACTGATTGAGTTCATCCATAGTCGTTCCTTTCTCCTTGATGGCAATCTCGAGGTTAATGTTTTCGTTTAGTATCCCTTGTTCTAACCTTCCTATCTCCTCTTTTAACTTCTGTATCTGGCTCTTCTGTAGCTCGATATATTCTTCAAACTGTTTTGGAGGAATAGATTCTGGAATATCGTGCAGCAGCTTTAGAAGATACACAACTTTGTCTGGTCGGAGGTCCATTTTCTTGCAACTGTCATATATTCCAGAGACAAATTGATGGAACTCTTCCTCATCGACTCCCATTTCCACCAGGTACGATGCAATCCTCGCTCCTTGTGCGTACCTAGAAGCGGAGATTCCTAGCTTCCGCAGCCCTAACACTAATTCGCGCAACTCGTCAGCATTAGGATAATCAAGACCAGTCTTCCACTCCTTGATTATCTTACTTACGGTTCCAGTGGCAAGGCCAAGATCGCTTGCGATCGGATCTCTGTTTTTGCCTTTTAAATACTCCTCAATTACTGCACGTTTGGTAACATCACCTATGGGACGTTGCATATACCGAGTTGAACACGCCTTAATATAAGTTTGTCATTTATGTCGTCATGTAAGTCATATAGTCGTATTTATGCCGACGTACACACACCACATACACCGCCCTCTCTACGCTCATTTTGCACCTTTCCGGGGGATTTACGCGGAATAATATGGTGCGTAGTCTATATGTGTGTGTTTATATGTACGGGTTTTACTACTACTGCTACTGCCACTCACAACATTCTGCTTTATCAAATATTCCCCCGGAGTCCGTACCCCTGCGCCTCTGGCTAGCAAGTCCCTACCAGTCAATGCGGGAGCAAAGCGTCTGTCAATGTAGTTAGCTGTAGTACGAAGTGTGCAACCGCCCATTGACATGGGTAGGTACCAGGTACGACAGACTTTATAACAGTACTAGCAAGTTTGGGCCATATTTGATCGTCCGTGATGACCTTACCCATAAGTTTTGGTTGTGTATATTTTGGGCACCCACACCAGATGGACTTGATATCAAAGGTTGCAAAGGACGATTTACCATAGATAAGAATAATAGAATCTAGATGTAGCATGTACATTTCGGAAATGGACGAAACAGATGTTAAGATACTGGGAAAGCTGCTTTCAGATGCTAGACTTTCATATAGAAAAATAGCTGATGAAATAGGCGTCTCCCCTCCGACAGTGCTTGCCAGAGTTAAAAAGCTAGAAACTGATAAAGTTATTAAATTCTATTCAGCCGTATTAGATCATGAGAAGCTAGGTTACGATTTAACTGCGATTATTGAAGTAACATCTGTTAAGGGAAAAATAGCAGAGGTTGAAAAACATATTGCCAAATTCCCAAATGTCTGTACTGTATATGATATCACTGGTTTAACAGACATGATAGTAGTTGCGAAATTTAAGAATAGAGCTCAACTCAGTAATTTTGTAAAAAAAGATTTAGCATTGCCGTATGTTGAAAGGACAAATACACATGTAGTATTGATAACGGTCAAGGAAGACTTCAGATTCTTCTAATACTCTGTGGAATAAGGCCATCCCAACACATTCGATATGTATCCATTCGTTCCTCTGGCAGAGGCTAGGATCGCTCAGTTATTAAGAGGCGATCATTACAAAAGGGTCTTATTATCCAAGATATTCCACGCCTTACGGTTGTAATCTAATAAACAATTGAGAATCTCGAAGCATTAAAAATAGGAACCCATCAAGGGGAATTGTCTGGGAATTCACAGATAAGTCTACGAAAGGAAAGTTCGACGGAAACATCATTTGATTTAGGCGAATCGATTTTCATATAAACTTGAAAATTATGAGATCGCAGCTTAGTTTTCTAGTAAATCTCTGATTATTCTGTGAATAGTGTGAAAATCTCATTTTATATTCGTGTGATTACATGCTCGCCGTTCTATACCAATATTAGTATTCATGAAGTAATCTTGCCTATCGAAGTGAATAGTACGTAAATAAAATTCCTTCAGAATGTTCTTCTTACGGTTAAGAGATGTTTTATTCAATTCTAGTTCTAAATTTTCAGAATATCAAGCCCTGTACGACCTATTAGGTCCAATATTTTGTTTTTATGTCTACCAAGGCCTTTCCAATCAACTATTACATGAGTAACTTTTTCTATGCTTTTTGCAATCATTTGATCTAGCATGTCTTTATCAATCGATTCCAGGTCATGTTTTGCTGCAACGGCTGCAAGACCATATTCTGATTCCAACAGTATTTTGTTAAATTTCATAGGATAATGCGTACCACCCAAACCTATCGCCACCTTCTCACAAAATCCTACTCCGCTTTCAATCACCTTCAATATAGATTCACATACAACTGAAGCGCTATTTCTATCGGTCCATTCGTTTTCGGTTGATCCCACCTCAATGAAAAGGACTGGTTTTTTTAATGAGGTAGGCCCATGATGGCTTGATTCAATGACGATATCGTACCCCGGAATTAGCGAGCCCTGGCTTACAATCGTTTGTAAATATTGTTTTTGCAAATATGGATGAGCTATTGCGAGTTCTCCAGGATTTCCTCCATACAGATTACCAGAATAATTGCCGGTACAATGACAAGTAAGAGTAGGAATTCCTGTCTGTGACCTATGCTTTGACAGAAAAATGAAAGCTATCGAATCAGGATAGGCTTCATCTAGATCTTCGAGGTGGAGCAAGCTTTTATTGGAAACATGGATTTTGATATTTTGGTAACGCTTTGACTGAAGGAAATTTGTATTTCTTTCTGGTGAAAATGACCGGATGTTTATCAAATAATTTATCATTGTCATGCTTGCTATATCCTCCTTCGAAGCAACAAGTGTGTAATAACTGAGCGCCATGATTTATGAAATATGACTACGAATATTTAGACAAATTTCCTAGTCAACATTTTGATTTGAGGCGATACTTAGTTCTTCATAGTTTACCTAATCAGAGATTTGTTGTAACGAAGCACTAGCCAGCGAGGTACACAGGGTTTTAGTTTCCCGTACAGCCAAGAGATGTAAACTACATTCTTCGCGGATATCTTGCTAATCTGCTGAGAGATCCCAATAGTTTGCGTCCTTAAATTCTTCCTTCGGTTTTCCTAGAGACTTCCATTCTCTGAACGACTTGGAATAAAGCCTCACGTTTTCCATCCCTGCAGACTTAAGTGCAAAATATGTTAAACCGGATAATGTTCCAACACTACCGCAATAAGCAATAACCTCAGCATCAAGCGGGATTCCCCTATTTTCAACATACCGCTTTATCTCTTCTGGTCTGCGCAAAATGCTGCCATTGGATCCAAGCATCGTATATGGCATATTTTTGGCATTAGGGATATGTTCTGTTAAAAAGTTCAGTCGTTCCCTAGAATCTACAAGTACCTTATTCGGCTGTTCCTTTGCAGCCTCAACGTAAGATACATCTGCATGAATCCTATGGTTTATGTTTAGTGAATGTCTCGTGTTTGGAAAGGAATTTATTTTCGTCTCTGTTTCTAATCCAGCGTTTTTCCAATGACTGAATGTCATTTCAAGCAACGCCGTATTTTCATGACCTACGTATTGAAAAGACCAGGCAACTCTAGCTGCTAGTGCGCCTAATGTATCATCATAGATCACAACCGGCAGTGTATCTGATACTCCTAAATTCTGTAAAATATCAAGTATAGCATTGGGTGTATCTTTCTCAAGCAACTGTGAAAGCGGGAGTGAAACTGCACTAGGTATGTGTTCCTGCGTGTATTCTTCAGCTTTACGGACATCTACCACGCGCACTTTCTCTTTTTTGATTAAGACACGTAATGTGTCGACATCACAGATTATCGGAAGTTGAAAATTGTGATTCTCGTCAATTTTGATGATGTCTTCCTTCGTATCGATTTTCGACGTAGATGCGTTTTCTATGGTCATAATAATTTAAGCTGCACATTCTCCTTTCGCAGTTTTCGCTGAGAATTTTGCACCATTGCCATAATCTCTATACAATTCTGGGTCTTGTTCTTCAGGAGGTAATTGAACAACTGTGGTGAGCATTGCTTTCATATTTTCAATATTTCTTATCTTACCTGTTCCATCTCCTCTCACAATTTTGTTGATCCATTGACTCAACGTCTCAGAATCAGACCGTTCTTGTTTGTATATTTCAATAATCTTGCGAATTGTATCTATGACGCGTTTTGCTGGCACTCTCATGATTGCCTTACCTAACTCACTTCGTTCTCCTGCGCTTCCACCAAATAACATTGTATAAGTAGGAGCCATTGTGGTTCCGATTCTTGATGCACCACCAAAGAATCCTATTGTTGCAATTTCGTGTTGTCCACAGGAGTTTGGACAGCCGCTGATCTTTATGGTCGAATCCCTCAGGTCATCATCAGTATCAAGTCCTAATTCCAAAAACTTGTACTCTACTTCCTTCGCCAGCCTATGGGAATTTGTGATTGCCAAATTACAAGAGGTAGTTCCAGAACAGCCAACTGCAGACGCTATTGTTAACGCTCCTGGATTTGCCAGGCCAATCGAAGCTAGTCTATTGTAAAAGTCATGCAAATCATCGGACTTGATATAGCGGATTGCGAGATTCTGCTGCGGCGTGTTCCTAGCGGTTCCTTCTGCTGAGAATTCACGGATTGCGTCTGCTAATATTCTGAGCTGGTTGGCCGTGATATCCCCTGCTGCCAAGGTTACAAAAACTGTGAAATATCCGTCCTGTTTTTGCGGAACCACGTTACTATGTAACCATCTTTCATATGCAGGACTTTCCAATGTAACTTGTTCATTTAGCATAGGTAGTTTAATCAACTTGGCATTTGCTGCCTTGGGAAGAGGCCTCGTTTCCTCTTCGGCTTTAACATTGAAAAGTGTAGTCGTATAACTAGCGGTTGTCATTTCAACTATCGAACGTTCCTTGATAACCAATTTTTGGAATTTATCCCAACCCATTTCGTGCACTAGGTAACGCATCCTATTTCTTGCCATATTTTCACGGTTGCCATGTCTATCAAAAAGCCTGATAGTTGCCATACATGTAGGAAGGATTTTGTTCTCCGGAGTAAAGTCTTCCAAGAGGTGGCCTATAAATGAGGCAGCACCCAAACCCCCACCTAAATAAATCTTAAACCCTCTGGTGTCATCCTTGATTTCGGGTATCAAACCAATATCTGCAATTCGTGCTAGCCCGTGGTTGGAACAGCATGCAAAATTAATCTTAAACTTGCGCGGTAGATTCTGACACATAGGATTTCTTATGAAGAAACGTGCAATTGCTTTGGCATAGGGAGTTGCGTCAAATTTCTCATCTGGACAGACCCCTGCGAAGTGACTGCACATTACATTTCTGACAGTGTTGCCACATGCTTCTCTTGTTGTTAGTCCTGCCTCAACAAGTCCCGACATTACTTCACTAACGTCTTCCAGTTGTACCCAATGCAGTTGAATATTCTGTCGAGTAGAGACATGAGCCGAGCCGATCGAGAATGCTTCGGATAAACTCGCGATCTTTTCAAGCTGTTCTGGACTAATTTCGCCGCTAGGAACTTTGATCCTAACCATGCTATAATTCATTTGCAGCCTTGAACTATATGCACCGTGCTGTAACCTAAAACGTCGAAAATCGTCTTCAGATAGTTTTTTTTGTCTGAAACGTTTGACGTTCTGAGCGAAAATTTCACCTTCCTCCTCTCTCCCCCACTTTGGATTTGGTTTTGGGCGAGAAATGCCTTTTTGTATAGAATTACTATTGCCTGCAGTATTCACGTTGTAATTCAGCTGCACATCAAACCATATATTTTTTGTGGAAGCGATACATATTGGTATTAATCGCTTGGATTAGCGGCAAAAAAATACTGCTTCCGTCACCCAAATAATACTTGATCATCATTGTCATAAAACCACGTATTTAGCGCGGTTCATTAATCATGACAATAAATCAATCAATCAATCAATCAATGTAAATCGTACTAATTAATTCGCACGAATTCTTTCAAGTAGAGATTCTACATCATACTGTTTCATATAAAATCTAGTCTCTTTCTACAAAGTGTGTGTATCGAGCCGCGACCTGATCCACCATTATTAGAGTAGAAGCGTCCGCGTTAGAACATGAAAAAGCTGAAATTATCTCCTTGTGGATTATATCAAGTATGAGTCTTTCATGATTTGTAGTACGAATAGCAGATTTTATGTCTGGAATTTGGTTGGTGGCAAATCGTAAAGCAGTTTCTCGTCTCCGTAAGTCTAGCGAGGGACTAGGAAGCAAAGAAATATTCTAAAATTACAAAAAAGCTCAAGTTAGAAACGATAAAGTGTAGTTCAGAATCCATGATAGCGCATTGTTATTATATTAATCTTTATTTAA
>JASHSN010000358.1 GCA_030038695.1 Nitrososphaeraceae archaeon | reverse complement strand
ATAATAGCAGGTAATTCCTTGACTGGATAACTAGACTGAAGTTCAGATAGTACAGCACGGGCCTTCTCCGGTGATAGGGTATAAATTGGCGGCCCTCCTTTCGCCTGAAGACCATCAAGAAAGGCTTGAGTATTTTTTTCTAGTCCCGTGTGATTAAATGTACCCAACGAAAATTGCGTTGCCAAACCATATCCTACTTGATTAGTACAGTTAATAAATATTATAGTTATTGCTATCAAAGATAAAGTTATCCCACCTTCAATGACATATTTCGTATACCATCGATTTGGATTAGTACAACTTCTTTTGTAGGCCGAACTATTAACTTTTCTAGCCATAAGAACATTATGTTCTCCGCCTCTATATAAAGATGCTAACCTATGTACAGATTCCATTAATTTGCTATACAATGTATGCAAACAAACCGTGAAACTTATGTAGAGAATTGAAATGAGATCGCATGATCGAATTAATTCAGATAATACGATTATGTACCTGTATGTAGCTCATACTTATACACCGAAAATCTAGAGATCTGATGACTGCCATTGTATTGTAGCATAGACATGACACGCATTTGTATGTGGTTTGACCGTGCATTTAAAGTTACATGACACGCAGGCATTTGAAGTTAAAATGTTACTGCAATTACAAAAAATATCATTTATCAGCCAATAATTAAGCCATCCCCATTTCTTTGACCAATATTTTCACTTTACATCCTGACCACCATCTAAATTTGGAATTCATCCACTTGAGTAGAGAATGTCTTGATTCTATTCTACTGTTGATGATGCGAAACTCAGTGGTAGCCAATTTGTTAGAATATACGAAAATTGGCTAGACTTGAAACGCAAAGGAATTAACCAGGAGACACGAAATTTAGGTGAGGCTTTGGAGCAGATCTAGCGAAATGCAATCAACAAAAACAAAAATAGAATCGTATCCTGCACCGTGCCAGGCAGCTTGCTAAGCAGACCGATCTTTCTCCACAGGAAGCCTGCCAATGAAAGAATTAACCTTCCTCAAAAGTGTTCAGATGAAAGATTAGTGGTTTGAAGCCACATTCTTCTTACAGGTTTCTTGTAAGACTTATAATGGGTGGAGATACGAGCACAGCTGTACTGAGCTGTAGAAATTATACTTAATAGCCATCCGTATAGAACAATTATTGACAACAACTAATAGGATGAACATAAAACACAGGATATCTGCCTACAAGTTATAAGTAGGTCGTGGCACGGTCTCAATGCTTGTGGGTAGATCATATTATTTAAGTTAACCGGAATAAAAAAAATAGTATATTTCAATTTAGTATTACTCATGAGCAGCAAGGTCATTGGAACCGATCCTTCATTCTATCTACCGTTATTGAAAGACATGTAAAAGTCACCTTCTGTAATACATATGGTTAGGTGGCCCATACTAACATGTGGCCTACAAGATCTAGTTTGTTGAATATGGTACATCTGTAAGCCGCTGTCGAACTAAGCCTCGAGCTCTGATAGATAGATGCAGCCTTGTCCAGCTATTCATGTTGGAGTGAAGATAGGAAAGAGGAGGTCAGAAAAAAACACACTGGATTGGAGGACCGTTAAACTGTATGGGAGTAGATATTGGAAAACGGAATTGCGTGGTCTGAATAATGGATTCAGATGGTTCTATAATAGAAGAAACCAAATACGACAATACATTGGTTCAAGCTGAATCCTTTGCTTCACATATTAAGGCTATATAACCACTAAAACTCGAATCACTATTAAGGCTTTATTGTTCGTTGCTTTTATCATCGTCGAACGTTAGATAACTGTACCTAAGATCTAATATACAAAGGCAAACAATCATCATGTTGTCCGTGAACAGCACGTGGATTAATCCAAATGCAGACAACACTAGTCAAAGTAAAATATGTCCGAATTGTGGTCAAGACAATGACAGATACGGTTTACCCATTTACCCTTTCAACAAATCAACTAAGGTATTGAACTGGTGCACAAAGTGTTTAGGCACGGTAAATGATATCACAGCTGTTGATAGAGATCTTCCCCCGGCAGACAGTCTGTAAGTAGTTTCGTCAATAGACCAAATTTGTATAACGAGCGAGCGATACAGTTAGATAACTGTACCACAGATGAGACCTAAAATTCAACATCTCCATACTTGGTTTGTTCTAACACTTACATTGTATACCTTTATTGTCATCAGTCAAACGAGCAAAATCCATTTAAACTGTAACTTCTATCCGTTGTCCTTTCCAATTATTGTCTGATTGCTAGATCTAGTTCCAAAAATATCGTGGGTATTAATAATAATCATTCATATTTAGATGATTATTATTAATAACAATCATATTTAGATAATCATGAGAAGCTCCTCTTCCGGTTATGCCATCTGTATATTCGCCTGTAACTTCGACATATTCCAAATCAGATATTTCTTTTAGCATTTCTAGTGTTAGTCTATGGTTAGTTACAAAATGACTGCCTTTGTCATATATGGCTGGTACCATCCCTGTCTTCTCAATTATCATATTCCTCATTGTTTCTGGATTTAGTCCTGACCTTGTAAAGACTTAAACCATATAAAATGGCGCATCTTTTGGATTGCGTTGCTCTCGTACAAGTAAGTCATGAATAAGAACTGGATCTGCTCTTGGAAGATACATTTCAAAGAGTCTGCAGTCCTTTATATACTGTCTTTATTTCTAGTAATTTGTCTATAGTGGTAGGTTTTTGGTGCAGTAATAGTGTTATTGAAGATAATTTGGCTGAATAGTTGTCATTGCAGCTGTTGTTGTAGCTCCGTGTATTATATGTGGTATTATGCTCTCTCTCATGTGAAGCGCCATATCCCCCAACGCTACCAGTATATTCACCTG
>JASHSN010000357.1 GCA_030038695.1 Nitrososphaeraceae archaeon | reverse complement strand
TTAATAGCCATCCTTAAATCATCCTGCTGCAGATAGAGATGTCTGCAAGCACTCTTGTTCTTCTTCTTGCTGCCCATGACAGCCCTAGCAGCAAAAGCTCTCTCAAATAGTACATTCGACGAGTATACTACAACTGTTATAAAGAACGAACAATATTGTTCTTGTAGTTCTCATCAGACCACTGCTATAGTCATCTGTACCAATCTGACTATAGTGTCGGGGGTTTGGCATGTCTGGGCTGGCTCTGTCATTCTGCAATGCTTGCTCAAATCCAGCTCAAAATCCCCGACTAAACTCTAGCAACAATATGTCAATAATGAAGTCAGTTGTCGCGCGGAATCACGGAAGCATATTCCAGCCAGTACACTAAGAGTTCGGGGGAAACACATTCCCGTAGTACTTGAACCAGAGACCGTTTCTTGTGGTTTAAGTCTGCATACCGCCATTACTACCTACGGTTTGATAATAACAGCCATCTGCTCTTTGTATAGTTGGTGTAACTACTATATTTAGTTGTGATTTGCATATCTTAAACCAGCTTTATACTTCTGGTACAATCACAGAATTCACACTCCATAGTACATTGATCTCTGAAACGTGCGTCTTTTACTTCTGAGACATTTTCAAAATATTGATTTAAGACTGGAATCTCCATTGCCTTGTCACGTCCAGAGACATATATCTACATCAAGTTATACTTAAAATAGTGTTTACGAGTAATGTCGATATGCGCTATCTTGTTAAATGCAAACTAAATTCAAATGAAAAAGATAGGCTATTCAAAGACATAAAGTCTGGTAGTTTGGCTTTTGACCATGTTCAAGATGTGGCCAAGTGATGCTCAGAACATACTACCAGGCTTATTAATTAATGTCAAGGGATTACGCCTTTGACATGCGTAGAGATGTAGATGCTAGTTCTTTTTCTTCACCATCTGGTGATACCCAAACTAGGTGGTCTATGTAACATTCATTACCTGATAATGTGAATTGCTCTCTTCTTACCTCAAATCTCAAATCTTTAGGAACTTCGGGCTTTGCTTCTTGTTGTTGTTGAAGTGTGTCTGTTTTCTTTCGATCAGGTCCGTATCCTTTAGGTAATGTCATTATCTGTCTATCTATCTATCTATCTAACGGAACTTGAATTTATCCTTTATCTAATATTCCTTTTGTCCATTTACCGCATGAAGGCGGAGACATAGATATCGAAGATGCTCTGATGCCACAATTCTTTTTTTTCTTTGGTTTCGCTATTATTGGTCCACCCAGTCCACCAAATAGATGAAATTCGACCCGTAGATGAAATCGAGGGGTTCACCGATGCCCAGAAAACAAAGACAGATAATAAGGAAGAATTATCACTAGGAAAGCTTTTGGTGGAAAATCTTTCAAGCAAGCATTTTGATATGAGGAAATATTCTGATTCATATACAAAGGAATTGAAGAAGTTGGTACATGTTGTACCCCTTTCTCCGTTAAAAGTCAACCCATCATTAAAGTCAAGACTCAATCATTATGATTTCATTTAATATTGAAACTAGTCCAAGTGAGAAGTGATGTAAGAAAAGAAGATACGGACATGATTCAAATATTCAAATTTGGATACTGTAGTAGAGTGAACAATGATCTCATCATCACCGGTAGTAGAAGTTCGTTCATAACGCAGACCTCCAGAGAGCGCCTGGATTGATGCGATCAGGATATAGCTTGATCATCTAGAGCAGCCGTAGGGGTCCCAGCAATCCTATCGAAATCTCGGATGTACTCCCTAGTCTGTTCGATAATCCTAGAGCTGTCCTCGTTCGTAGATCCATTCATTGCGGGTTTGTGCGTTTGATTCAGCAAGATACTGGTGAACATCATTGTATGCGACGTCCCCGGCTACCACTAGACCGATGGATGGCAAAATTTTGACAAAACTTCTAAATACTGTAATGTTATTAAATACCATCTTCCATAATAATGAGCTCTAATCTAAATTTAAATGCGCGAAGATGGAAAAACTATACACGTTATGTTGTCCTACCAAAATAAATGTGGACTGAGGACCAGCAGAGGATTTATCAAGAAAGGTCCTGTCTATATATCTTGTATATTCTCTTATTCGTCATTGTGACGATTCAAACAAATCCCGTTATTCCTTGCACTTTTCTGGACTCTTTGGGCAAGTCTCATCAAACACCTTGTTGTAAAGATATGCGCATTGTTGTAGCTGCGTTCCATTCAGGTTAGCACAGGCGCTACCAGCATCTCTTACGGATCTAGAGCCGTCTTCTATCGCTTGCTTCTCTGCTCGTTGGAGATATGGTGGTAATGATGTTGAGGAGCTGGGTTTGTCAACATGTGCAATTATGGCGGCGTAAGCTAGTTCCTGCTGCACTATTGGAACGCCGATTAATGATAATAGTAAGATGAAGATCTGCCGTCTGTATCGCATGAAGTGTATCTCCTTAGAAAGATTATGTGCGGTGGAGTTATTTATGTAATTGTTGTGGCGGATATATGAAGGATTCTTGGTCCGCAGTCAACGGGATTTGGTATGAAGAATGTAAAGTAATTGACATCTTGACGCAGTTTGCTGCCTTGTCCTAGTCTGGTATTATCAGCAATATGTTGAAGCAGTAGAAGGAACAGCGATTAAATTGGGAATAGTGTATTTGATGAGATAAAACGAAGCTCGAAAGTGGATGGTCTGACAGATGGCTAATGGGGTTAGACAGTTGGCTAAATGCTATAACCTCTAGTATTATGTGGGGTTTAATCATAGCACTTATTTGGCCACTCAAGTTAAGAATCAGATGATTTCTGGGTATTATAAGTACGTGTTTCTTCCACACTAGGTATTATTTTTCAATATGGAGTACGGTACTAATCTGTCCACAAACGCTGATGCTAAAACCAGGATGATAGCGACCCAATACAGTAATAATGTCTTACAATGTGGAGGACACAGATTACGATAATCTGGTATATGCTTGTAAATAAAAAAACTGTATAATGAACGAAAGCATAGTCTGTACGAAACAAAGCTTAAGAGGATCCAAAAGGCATAGATTAACAGGCTGGTCTGAGCAGCAAAACATACGCTAGGATAATAGCCATAGAGAGGCTTTTACATAGATGTTCAATTGTAAGTGTAGCTTTACAGTTTTGACGTGGTGAAAAAATTCTATTACAAAGTTTGCATATAATTACACAAAAGGTAAATAGAATGTCTAACATATGATATATTAGATATGTCTCGAACAGATGGGAGCTACGAGTATAGCTTCCTATGAAACATACAGGGTAGACTGTAGTACACCACAAGTTTAAATTTCTCTATGTATATCAGCTTTATATTAGAACATAAATAATTCTTATGAGAAATCCATTCAAGAGATCCGGAAGTTCCGAATATACGACAGGCAAGCCAGATTTATCCCTTAACAAATTAAAAATTGCGGCAGGAGTAATCACATTTGTTGTCATCATCATCGTTATGTTCGAATCAGTAGTTGTTGTAGAAGCAGGACATAGAGGAGTTGTTCTCTATGTGGGAGCAGTTGAAAATCGTGTATTAGGAGAGGGAATACACTTTATCATTCCA
>JASHSN010000356.1 GCA_030038695.1 Nitrososphaeraceae archaeon | reverse complement strand
CAAAGATCATTACTATACTCCACTTTTTTGTTAATATGAGAAGTTGAATTCGCTTAAGCGATTGATTCCATTCTACCTCTTTCATTTTGAGTTTTAAAACTTAATCCTGGAGAACAAAAAATTGAAAAGAGCGAGACACTAAAACTCGCACAATGGTCACAACTAACTCGCGTACAAATGGGGCATCGTTTGTGATTGCATTGCGAAGAATTTAGTACGAGTGAGTATTAATGGTAGTCAATACCATTACGATGGCTCGTAGTGACAATCTGGGTTAATCGAACGTTTGAGCGTAGAACTTTCATCGCATAGTACAATATTATTTATTAGAACATTAATCTATCATAACTACAAGACTGAGTGACATGATAGACACTGACCTAGATGTCTAAAGAGGAGACCACTCGCAACATTGAGTGTAACGCCGTCTCCTGTACTTGTGAGGTGCTAGGGGTGATAACATAATAATGGACCGGGTGGGATTCGAACCCACGATCACCTACGTTTCCTCTGCCATGGCATGCAAGGCAGGTATTCTACCGGACTAAACCACCGGCCCTCGACGTTATCCTTCGCAGAAGATATTTTAATCTTTTATTTTAGACTAGCCACGAATATCAGATCGTTGTCGTTCTATAATAGAACAAACGAATTTGGGTGATGGTTATATTCCCTGAATGTATTTACACGAATTTTTTGAGTGTTCGAGTTCACCAGAGACATATCTCTGCCCCGTGAGGCATGTTCCCCTAAATGCCGGCATCTGCCATTCTTGCAATCCGAAACCCAGAGGAGCAAATTCCTAAACCCTTACGGTTCAAGCTGTAAGTTCTAGGTCTTGCGAATTCGGTTCAGCATAGACACATAACAATATTTCCAGAAGAAATAAGTTGGAGTCGCGTGGTATTAAGTATGTTGTCATTCTTCGGAGGAACGCCTAGCGGAAATGTCGATAAAAGTAAATACGAGCATCTTACGATGAGCATAAGACAAACTGTTCTTGAAAGAGCACGTCGCCGGTGTCAGCAGTGCTCCGTGAAGTTTAGCCCAAGTGTCCATCCTGGTTTTGAGCATATTAATGGATCTTTGAAAGACAATCGACCAAATAATTTACGTGCTTTATGTCCAAAATGTTTCAAGTTAATAGAAAAGAAAGAAAATCGTAAAGGAATGGTTGGAAACATCCGCTACGCATTAGGTCGAATGATAAAGTAGGAGCATAATAAGATCAATTAATTGATAGCGAAGTAATTGTAACACTATAGGACTTAAATTAATAGACCTTAGCAATACCCTTAAACTGAACTTATTTCCTTACCTTTCAAGGATTAAATTTAGCGAATTTGGACTTTCGTTCATATTCCGTGATTTGGGATTCCAATTTCAATGTGATCCCTATGTCATCCAAACCCTCAAGCAATTTCCTTTTTTTAGATTCATCAATCTGAAAACGTAGGATTTTGTGAGCAACTAGCACCTGTTGTGACAGCAAATTGATCTGGATCTCTTCTTCATAAGCGACTCTAAACAAGTACCCGACATCAGAGTCGCATAATCTGACCGGCAAAATCCCATTTTTAAAACAATTGTTGTAAAAAATATCGGCAAATGACGGAGCTATTATTGCACTGATTCCATAATCTACTATTGCCCACGCGGCATGTTCACGAGAACTGCCACACCCAAAATTATCGCGTGTAAGTAAAATTTTTCGTCCTTCGTATTTTGGATCATTTAGTACAAAATTAGGCTTAGGTTCCCCATTCTTACCAAAGCGCCAATCATAAAATAAGTATTTGCCATATCCAGTCCTTTGAATCAATTTAAGGAATTGCTTAGGGATTATTTGATCGGTATCTATGTTGGCCATATCAAGTGGGATAATTTTACTTTTTATGATTCTGACAGGTTCCATCCCGCTAAGTCCTCCTACTTCTACATACTAAAGCCAATTTCTGATATCTACAAAATGACCTTCGATGGCGGCAGCTGCCGCCATAACAGGGCTAACAAGGTGCGTTCTACCGCCCGTCCCTTGGCGTCCCTCAAAATTACGATTTGAGGTACTGGCACATCTTTCACCAGGAGCAAGTATATCAGGGTTCATTCCAAGGCACATGCTACAGCCGGACTCTCGCCACTCGAAACCAGCAGCCTTAAATATTTTATCGATCCCTAATCGTTCAGCTTCCCTCTTTACTTGTTGTGAACCAGGTACCACCATAGCTCTAACACTTGGTGATACCTTCCTTCCATTTACAATGATCGAAGCTTCCAATAAATCGGTCAGCCTACTGTTAGTACACGAACCGATGAATACACGATCAATTGGAATTTCCGTTATCGGCGTGCCTGCTTTAAGCTCCATATAATCTAGTGCACGCATAGCAGACTTTCTATCGTTTTCACTACCTCTTGCAAAATCGTCTGGGTATGGAATAGTCTCAGTAACATCTACTACCATAGACGGGTTTGTTCCCCAACTAACCTGTGGGGCAAGATGATTTACATTCAAACTAAAAGACTGGTCGAATTTTGCATTAGGATCTGTTTTGAAATTTGCTTGCCAGAAGTCAACCATTTTTTCGAACCGTTCACCTTGAGGAGAATATCTCCGTCCTCGGATATAATCAAAAGTAGTCTTATCTGGAGATATTAATCCTGCTCTTGCACCAGCTTCAATAGACATGTTGCATATAGTCATTCTCTCTTCCATGGAGAATTTAGATATCGTTTCGCCGCGATATTCTATTACCGTACTTGTCCCCCCAGATGTACCTATTTGGCGGATAAGTGAAAGTATGATGTCCTTAGCAGTTATAGCGTGTGGATTTTTCGGCGTACCGACGATATTTATGGCAAAAGTTTTTGGTTTGTCGATCCATAAGCACTGAGTGGCCAATACATGCTCAACCTCGCTGGTTCCTATGCCGAATGCAAATGTGCCAAACGCACCGTGAGTGGAAGTATGACTATCGCCGCAAACAATCGTTAACCCAGGAAGAGTAATACCCAGCTCTGGAGCGATAACATGTACTATGCCTTGATCAGGACTATTGACATCGAAGAGCGTTATCCCGTATTCTTTGCAACTTTGTACTAACTGGTTGATCTGTTGAGATGAAGTTGGATCAGCAATTGGAAGTGACCGATTGTCTGTTGGTACATTATGATCTATCGTTGCAAATGTCAGGTCAGGTCTCCTGACTGTTCGGCCATTTGCTCGCAGACCAGCAAACGCTTGAGGCGACGTTACTTCATGGATTAAGTGTCTGTCAATATATATCAGAGATGGCTCTAGTTCCCTTTCACCTCTGGGCTCTACTACTAGATGGCTGTCCCAAATCTTCTCGAATAGCGTCTCTGACATTAGGTTATCTTTAATAATCTTGGCTAAAATATAATCATTGGGAGTCGCGTGCATACCCATAAACACTAGTCCATTGTTGTACAGAATTATTGAACCGGAAACGACCTCGTTACCCCCTTTGAATGAAGGGGCATTGACACCATTAATTCATGCCAGCGCTAACATTACTACTTTGCATTAAACTAGCGAGGTCTGGTGCTCATTATTGCTTTGGTTCATTTCATAGTTAAAACAGGTGATACTTCATCACAATTATCTCCTGTTAGAGATTTCTCCGACCAATATAAGTTAAAAAAATCAGAGGTAATGTGACCAATTTTTTAATAATCCTGCGTCCTACTACACCCGTAGGTAGTAGAGGATAGATGTACGTGATAAGTCCATAATAAACAAAAGCGTACCGGGGGTTATAATCGTTAGCTCGATCTCTGTTGCTCCACCCTGTTTTGACTCCTCTACTACTCTTGAAATTGATGAGCGGTTTTCGCCCTCTCTGTTACTCTTGAAATTGATGAGCGGTTGCTAATCCCTGATACGGGGTACGAACAGGTTTAAAAATTTTGGTAAATTTGTTACTATATTCCATGTGAATGTGTACAAGCATTAGCTGTTTAGTTAGTGATTTATAACATTGCAGTTTAACGATATTTTATAATCTTATTTCAAGATGACGAGCTTTACCAATAACTGGGTAAGAGAACGCAAACCGAATACATCTGAATGGATAAGGGAAAGTGTGAGGGCACAAAAACCACTCAAACCAAGAATTGATTCGACGATGAACAAAATTCAACTCCAAAATCAGAAGTTAGAAACAACTCTAGAGAAATTAAAAGGAAGAGAAAAATCTCTTTTCAATCAAATCGTCGCAAATGTACAAAAGCACGATATGCCACAGGGAAAAATGTTATCGAATGAATTAGCACAGGTTAAGAAGACAACAAAAACGGTCTCGCAATTCAAGATGGCTCTCGAACAAGTTCAGTTCAGACTAGAATCTACTAGCGACATCGGAGATGTAATGAGTGCCGTAGGACCAGCTATGGGTGCTTTGTCAAGGGTAAAATCAGGAATGTCGGAAATAATGCCTGATATACACACAGAATTGGGTGAAGTCAATGGAGTATTTCGTGACATTGTTATGAACGCGGGAAAGATCGGTGACACATCATTTGTGCTTAACTCAAGCGGGGAGGAGACTGAAAATATATTGGCAGAAGCAAGTGCAGTTGCTGAGCAGAGAATGAATGACAATTTCCCAGATATCCCAGTGGGAAAATTTAGCAATGCATCAAGATCGTTTGTAAGTGAACATTCATAATAACTGTAGAATCAAAAACATCTTCCACGCTTATTTTATGACATTATGATAAAAACGCTATATTAATTGGTATCCAATGAATTTAATATGGACAAAAAAAAGCAATCAGGTGTCATAATAATTTCAACATTCCCCACTGAAGAATCCATAAGAAAGCTAGCTAAGGACTTGATTGTAAATAAAAAATTATGTGCATGTGTGAATTATACAAGGGTACAATCTTTATACTTTTGGAAGAATAAA
>JASHSN010000355.1 GCA_030038695.1 Nitrososphaeraceae archaeon | reverse complement strand
ATAAACAAGTCCACCCTTGACTGCTAGCAGATTTACTCAGTATTAGTAGCAAAATCAGCGCTGCGGTGTAGCAGTTTGAAGCAGTGTTTGTTTGTACTTTACATGTAGAGATGCACTATACGTTATCTAGCTATAGATTACGTAGTATCAGAGAAGAAAGATGATATGCAACATAGAAGATTTACGTAATTTAGCTATAATAAAGGCTCTAATCGACTACATAACAGTGAGATAACATACTACATACATAAATAACTTCTAAACTACGACAGATTAATAATCAGAACTGCAAGGGTTGATAGCTGAGTAGGTATCTGGTTGCCCTACCTAGCATATTTTGAAAGTTCTTTTGAGACTTATCATCTTACCTACGTCTCTTCCTATCGGTACAAAGTCGTCATTATCTCATAGACACATGAATTGAGAAGTGTAGAAGGATGTTGAAGCTCTACATCACTTTAAGATGCAGAAGATCGAAGCCGTATCTTAGCGTTATTTAGTGGACTTGACAAGTGCTTATATCTATTCTAATGGTAGCCATGAACGAATTGTATCTAACGTTCTCACGCAGATCTAATTTTAAAGCGACCTGTATTAGGTAGTAATAGATGTCTACTCATGCCACATTTTTCAAGCAGAGCTTGCTTGTGCTTTCTAAGAATCCCATCCTGTTCTTGTTACCTTTTGCGGGTTCAGCAATATCGATTATAGTAGAGGTTATTTTCACAGGGGAACTCTACTACAGTAATGGTAACAAAGTCTTCTTTCCAAATGTTATACTTTTTGGCTTATTTTTCACTGCATTCACGATTACTTATTTTCAATTACATTTATCAAGGAAATCCATCGGCTTAGGCGGACTTAATAATCATAGCGTAGCAGTTCTAGAGCTTCTCGTAATTTATGCGATATATTCCTTAGCACTCTTTTTTATTGGTAGTTATGAAGGCCAAGTACGTGAGACTTATAGCCCAAAGTCAGATGCCCTTTCTATGTATACCTTTAAGGTTGCAACTTACCATGACATCATCAACATCATTCCTCCTGGTGTCGTCATAGTCTTATTGTCTACGCTCACTTCGTTCTTGTTTAGTACATGGATGGTCCAGTACGTGATAAACGAGCATGATATTCGATACGGGTTAGTAGAATCTTTAAGGAGATTATATATTGTATTCAGAGATACTAGGAAAAAAATGCTCTTACTATTTCTTATTATATTAGTTACTTCAATTCTTGAATTCGTTCTTACTAACGTTGCAATAATTCGTATCTCAAACGTTATGCAACTGTACATTTACCAATTCATGATTCTAAGTGTAGTAGGTTCGCTTTATGCTCCCTTCTTTTTGATATGCATATTTTTTATTGCACTATCAAGATCTTTCACGTCTGAATAAAGCAGATACTATTGACTGAGGTAGGACGATGCGGTTCAGATTCAAATGAGAATGCGGGTACTAAATTGAGGTATATTATACTGGCTTGGTATACTCACTATATCAGCAATGTTATTCCATCTTTGATGCAAAAATTGCTAGAGGGGATTCCTACGTAATGGTCGACCTCGCCTATTCCAGGACGCAGCAGATCAAGGCCATTACATCGAGATCAGAATTGCTGATACTTGGACCGACCATATGCGTCAGCATGAGCGCGTTACCAAAAATGTTAAGCTCATGGAGGATAGAATTAGAGCACTACTCAAAGACTGTCCACAACCGACAGCGTCTCATTATGTAGCAAAACGTGCTTCCAAATAGTTCGAGCAATAGGCTTTCATTCATCCTCTGTCGTCTATTCCTGACTTAGATTGCACATGTTATCTGAAACGCATGATTGATAAAGTTCAGATGCTCGTAAGATGTCGTATGAATAATGCCTTTATGGTCTTTATGCTCTTGTTTCATAAATAACGTCTAAACTGAGACTACTGTTCTTGGCTAGCTTATCTAGATGCCGACGGTTTAACAATCAAAACCGCAGCAATGGATAGTTACATAAACTTCGTGTTTAGGTAACTGTCTAAATTCTCTTCATTGTTTAGATCTAATCCTTCTTTTTGCATCTCTGCAACTATAAACTGGACCAGTTCATTTTCGTTATCATAGCTGAAATGGCTATTATCTGCAATTGTCATCATCTTTAACATTCTTTGCTGACGAATATTGTTGATTAATACCCTATGTGCCCAATCTATACTAACTTCTTCCGTTCTTAGTTTCTCTAGGTATTGTTTGGCTAGTACATTGTCTTTGCTAGCCTCCTGTTCTATAAACTTGAATTTCCTATATTGGCTGGGCTTAAGTTTTATTTCCTTTGCTATCTGTCTGAGTCGAAGAGCCTCGAGATTCTTGCCTACATACCTTTTGTTTAATTTCTTATCGTGTTTCCAATAGGCATAAAGATATGGTCCATGTTGGTTCTGACAATCAGGATCACCACACTTGACGTACTCTTGCCTTATTGTTGCATTCGGAGGAATTTCGAGATCGTTAACGGTCATTTTAGTCTATTAGTTAGCGTTAGCTATATTTTTTACTGTGTTTGTACGTTTCTAGTAGCTAGTTTTACAGTTCCTGTAATCATAACCTACGTATTGGTCATTTTGTTGTGATTGGGTAAAGATTTGAAATCTAGTAATGACAAAACCGAATGGCCTAAAGTACGTACAGTCTAAGTACAGGTCGCGCCGTCTGATACGGTTATCTAGGAATTTCTTAGAAATAGTGTCCACACTTGTACGTTCTTTAGCTGTAAAATAGCTACACTAACACATTAATCTATACTTTACGGCGCTTTGTAGCTATATACTTCAGCGTTTGTTTTCACCTGCTCTTTTTTGCTATTATTTAGCTACACTGTCTAACAAATTTACGTATAGGTTGGTTCTGTTAAGCTAACGTCGGATTTATGCAATAGGCAAAAGAGTTAAGTATAGTCGGACACTTCCCATAGTGTCACCTATTAATTGGTTTAAATGTAGGATATACGCTTCTAATTTTAGTGAGAATACCAAGGCTTTCATGGATACTTGTACCGGCTGGGGCAGCGCTATCCATTGCAGGGTTATATTTACACCAACTAGCACCTACTTCTATCGGAGCGGTAGTCGCTGTGGTATTCGACATGCTAAGCAGACTGTCGACAGGACAGAGGACCAATTACAGTTTTTTCTAGACTATCATAAACATTCTACGGATATCGTAGAGGTTATAAAAAATGCCTTTGGGAGGGAATCTGGGATTCTAGGAAACTGTACTTATACAATAGACGCAATAAACATAGAATTACCAAAAGAACCCGGCCTAGTAAACATAGGATTAGCAAGAGATCACTTGCAATATGGTTACCCTTGTATTTGGGATCATAAAACAGCCGCTGAAGGAGAATGCAAACAAAAAATCGATGAATTGAAAAAAACATATGTACAAATCGAGAACAGAATAAAAACAACAGTCGAGAAAGATATCGGGACAATAGGAAACAGGTTAGTAAGGAAATCCACTGATTACATGCCCAAGTCTGCCAGCCAAAGCTTTTACTATGACAATTTGGTATCGTTGATTTATCTTGAAATATTTTCTCATTCTGAAGACAATCCTCCGACAAGTGTAAACGTTGGTTATGAATTTCCTCGCATTCTCGATGAAAATGGTAAAGAGTATTCCATAACATTAAGCACTCTATCAATTGGTGGTATGAAAGTTGCAGTAGGAAAAGAGAACGATATGAAAGAATTGGAGGAACTAATACGCAAGCTATTGTACCAAGATGCTGACCTTAGGTCTTTAGTTCTGAAACTTGATAGCCTGAAGAATCAATTGGAATTGGACAAAACAAAGAATACATACTTTAATGAAATAGATACTTTATACAAAAGCATTTTTCAAGAAGGCGCAGATATAAAGGGTAAATGTAAATTGTGTCCACCCAAGGGTTGGCTGAATTATTTCTGATCTGACTTATTTTCTACTAGTATTCTGAATCACCGTCTTCCATTTATTCTCTCCAATGATAATTCCACATTTTTCAGTAGGTGTTCTGCCTTTCAGTGCTATGTGGCCTGAAATATTATGGTATAATTGATAGCCTATTCCTATCCTAACTTCCCCGTTCATTCTTTCCATTTTGTTGTTGTTATGGTCACCTTGTAACCTGATATGCGATATGTGTTTGGTCCTTGGATTTGCTACAGTAAAAAATGCTTGAATACATCATGGAAATTCTGTGTACCGTCTGTTATGAACGTGTTAGGTCTTTTGTTAGTCAATTCTCTTTGCGTTGCGTAGTAATGATCTGACATCAGATCTACATTTTGTGTCTGCAACTTGCTGCGCAATCCAGAATCTTGTCTGGTCATCCATAAGCGCAAATAGATATTTTGGATTACCTTTGACTTTTAGATACAATTCATCAGCACGCCAAGCATGAGCAACGTTTGACGATAGCAAATGATTTGGGTGTGGGGTAATCAATTTATAGCGACTTTGTCTGATTGATATGCTCGATAAAACCGAAATACACCATACTATACTACTTATGAAAGGAAATACACCAGACTCTTAAACCTGATTCAAGCAAGCAAGGGTTAAAGAATACGTATTACGATGGGAAGTCAATTTGACATACGCAAAAAAGGTGAAATACTAGCAGTTATTAACTACCGTATATTTGTATTACAAAGCAGGAGATTATTGCAAGACATTGCAAGATTACAGTAGGTTATATAATAAATCTGGTTCTAGAGAAGGCTGGTTTCTTCGCTTAGGTATAATAGCTATAATCGGCTTGATTATGCTGCCTAATGTCTTTGTGCTGGCCAAAGTAGAAAAAGACGTTCCATTTGAAAATTATGCTACATTGGCTGTGGACCCGTATTATATTAATGCATTAACTAGCAAAGCTGAAACTCTTGACAGCCTAGAAAATTATACTGGAGCTATTGAATATTATGTTAAAGCACAGGCTATAGATCCACAGCATGAAACTGCATTAGATAACAACACCTTTCTTCATGAAGTAATCAAGTCTTTTCCAGGAGATAACATCTATCTTCATGCGAAAGTCGTAGTAAATGGCTTTGACGTCATGGCTGATATAGCTTTAACTAGTGAGCAACAAACTAAAGGATTAGACATTAAGAATAACTTGACAGAAAATCAGGGAATGCTTTTTGTTTTTCAGCAACCGTATAGATATGGATTTTGGATGATAGGGATGAAATTTCCTATAGACATTATTTGGTTAGATAGCAATGGGTTGGTCACGCATATCGAACATAGTCTGAAGCCTTGTCCTCCAGCTAGCTCTAATCTTGCATGTCCCCTATATTTTCCAGAAAAAGACTCACAGTATGTATTAGAAACTGTAGCAGGATTTTCTATGAAACACAATGTTAGATTAGGAACTCATATCAGTTTTGAATTAATCAAGTAAACCAATCAATAGTTGCTGATATTCCTAATTCATTTCAATATTCTATCATATATTGAGCTCGTACTTCCTGTAGCTAGCAACTGACTCGCATATTTCTTCAACTAATTTAGTAATTTAAGCGAGATAAAGCATGTTTGATTCAGAATTGAATGTCCTGCAAGCCCAGGAAATAATTAAGTTATAAATCTCAAAAAACTTTAAACAGTATATTTAGGATTAAGGTTTAATCTATTGAATGAAGATAGAAAGGACAAGAAAAAGACAATACTAAAAGCAATTCGTATTGATAAGGAATTAGACGATGCTCTCGATAAAGATGCTAAGGAACAGGGTGTTAGTGAAAGTGCACTCATTTGTTCAATACTTGCGAAATACATTGATTGGGATCGATACTCCCAAAAATTTGGTTTTGTTTCTTTGCCAAGTGAGGCTTTAAAGGCTATTATAGAAGCGACTGAACCCGATAAATTAAAAATGGCTGTAGAAGAATATTCGGCATCAGTTCCAAAAGATATTGTTATGTTCCGCTATAAGAAATTAGATCTCGAATCGTGTCTAATGCTTCTGTCGATTTTGTCTAGGTATGGTTCAATGTTTAAATATGAACTTCAAATAGAACAGCAGCGAAATTATACAATCACGATTCACCATAAATTTGGAGAGAAGTGGTCTTATTGGTTAAATGAGGCCATTTCCACTGGCTTATTTAAGAATGTATTGGGAATTATGCCTAAGACTCATTTAAGTAAGAGTTCAGTATTGTTTACATTTCTTCTACCTTAATGATATTCATGGAACAGTCTAGAACTCCCCACCGCATAGTACCTTAGAAAAGTAAAGTCTGAAAATATCCTGTTAGAATAAGACAACTTTTGAGACCTATGACACTAGAATTACTCGGGGTGCAACTGATAGAGTATGAAAATGATTAGACTGCGGCTTACTAACTCTATTTGATGCTGATTAATATACACTGCTAGTGAATTATCAACAGATATACAAAGTGATCTTAATTTATCAACCATGGTTTAATCAATGAATACATGAAACGAATCAAATGCAACACAATTCATGAAGATTTGAGTACAGTACTTGATGAGATACAATTTGAAGCTAGGCTTATACACGAACATTACTTTGTTCCTGCAAGACTAAAAGGACCAAATCATTTTGTTATCTGTTGTATTACTTGTGGCGATTATTATTGTAAGATTTGTGGTAAACTAATTAAACATTCATAAACACAAACAAGAACATCTTTCAATGATGCGATTCGTTGCTCGCATAATACCTGTTCTGGAATAGTAGCAAATTTTTATTATCATGATTTCAATTATGTTAACATAATAGCATCTGTTTTTCGTTTTTCATCTTTCCTTGGTATATTTTTTTCCATCAAGAACTGACTTCTGTTTTTCGATTTTTCGTCGAAAAATAATTAAGAAAATCTTTGGAAATGTTGGCCACTTCTGCAAGACTGAGTTCATTAGCTTCATCTTTCTCTTGACGGATCCAGATGATATTTCCATCAAGATCGATCTCTAACCTTTTTGTTCTCTCAAGATATCTGAGTATCGGGTTTATCTTAACAGAGTTCAAAGTTGGGTGGAGTAATTTTCGCAAATCTCTAACCTTCGGGTATCCGTTCACCTTTTGTATATTGGTTAGGAAAAAGTCTATATCATCTTCTGTAATCTCGTTTGAAGGTCGTACTTTCTTCTTTTTTGTAAATTTGTTGGATCTGA
>JASHSN010000354.1 GCA_030038695.1 Nitrososphaeraceae archaeon | reverse complement strand
ATCATGGTCATTCACATCTGGATGTTTCCAGCTTGATTTCGCATGACGAAGGATAAGGATTGATTTCATATATTAGAGATTATACAGCGATAGAATCACCATATTATCTATTGCCTACCAACCTGGGAATGTGATTCGATCTCTCTCATTCATCTCCCACTAGATCGCCTTTTTGGACCATATGCCATGGCTTTTCACATAAAAATGATTGCAGGAGTGAACCCCCTCCCTGCCACAACAATGCTCCCTTTGTTATTATTCTCTGAGCTTCCAAGCTACTCGATGGGCCGAATCGTTCCACCCTTCAGGCAATTATATCAGGAAACTATATCAGAACTCCAGACGGAGTTGAAGGCAGCGCTGGTCGACTTAGGTCATAAAAGTGCCTTCGATTTGTTGCTTAAAGAGGCCTGGAACCCAGAAGTAGCAGCGATGGGCAATTCCACCCTGCCTACAGTGTTAGATAAATTGAACGTCATGTCGACCATACATCCCAGGAAGCTCATTGTTGTGTGGTTGATAATCAAATGGCGAAGGAAATAGAAATGTTACACAAAATAACACTTCTAAGCAAGGAAGACTCAGAACGATTCAAAACGTGGTTTACCAGACATCCACACTATAAGCGTTTACAAGATGTTGGCGTACTGCTATCAAATCAACGGACCAGCAGTTAGAATTTATATTGCATTTTAGTAGCCGTAAGGGTTGAATAGCGGTAATCCACTTGACGACATCTCGAAATCCGCTGACACTGTTCTTAAAGAAGTAGACAAATGGTTCAAGGATCTTATTAGTAATAATTACGCTGTCGCACTAGCGGCTGCGGATTTGGCATCAGAAGTTGGCAGACTATCCTTGAGATGGTGGCTAGGAGAGCAATACAGAAAAAGTAAAGAATCAGATTCTGCATAATTTGTCGTTTCATTTATAGCTGGATTAAACATTTACATATATATTCATGAATAGAAAGCTTGATGCATATGAGCTCAAATCGGGAATGACGTTTATTCTAGGAGCTCTCGCTAGTAATGGTGTCGTACTACTAGCAGATACAAAATTTGCCATCGATGAGGGAAGTGATGACGCTTATGACGACAAAATAATCGGAGAATTTTATGGCATACTAATGGGATTCGCCGGAGTGAGACGAACATTTGAATTATTTAGAGCCGAAATCATAGATTACGTCAAAGATGCCCAGGCAAGGAACAAAATCATTCCAATGGAAAAATTCCTATTGAAAGCATCAGCAATTACACATAATTTGAGTACCCGATATGGTCAAGATTATGACGTACTTATTGGAATAAGAGGTAAGCCCTCAATTTTGAAACATATGTACGCTGACGGCGGATTGAGCCCGTGAATCAATGGAAGACAATTGGCAGTGGTTCGCCATTTGGAAAATTCTATTGAAAAAATATTGGCATCAAAGTAAGACTATGGAAGATGCTGCCGAACTAGGATATTTCATAATTAAATACATAGAAGAATTTTGGGCTAGACCTTACTGTTGGAGTAGGCGATAATAAGCCCTATCCTCAGATTAAATTCTTGCCTGACGGTGCATGTGATCGCGAACCTACGGCAGAAGAGATGCAAAAATTTGAGAAAAATGCTAAGAACAAATTGGAGAAAATACGCAACGAACCTTTCATTCCTGTGTAATTTAATAATGCATAGCTTATACTTACTAGTTAAGTGGGTTGGGATAATATTGTTAGTGAAGAGGCCTTCGTAAATCTATTCAATGGAGTAGATCTCCAAGGTTGGCGCATGGCTGGACGTGGAAAATTTCAGGTCATTGAACAGGAAAGGGCATTAGAATCAGAAGATGGGATGGGATTACTTTGGTATACTAATAGAATGTACGGTGACTTTATTCTCAAAATAGATTGGAAGGTTAAACGCAGAAATGACAATTCAGGAGTATTCATTAGATTTTCAAATCCAGGCGCAGATCCCTGGAATGCTGTCAAAACAGGATACGAGATTCAAATAGACGATTTGGCATTGCCAGATGGCAGAACAGAACATAAAACAGGTGCCATTTATGATATTGTTCCTCCTACTACTTTGGCTTCAAAACAGATAGGAGAATGGAATACTTTTGAGATCCACGCGCAAGGTCAAAACTATACTGTCATACTTAATGAAATAACGGTGATTCCAAAGTTTTCTGGTACTAGATTGATAAGAGGGTATATCGGGATTCAGAATCATGATGCAGAATCTCATGTATTATTCCGAAATATCAGGATAAAGGATCTTTCAGAATAATACTTTTCCCCTTTCATATTCAAAATACTCTATTTGCGCATGTGCTATTCAGAACCCAGCCTCACACATAAATTATATGAGAATTGTGTTTTGCCCATTTCCCACTTACCGCCTTGCGCATTCTGCCCATTTCCACATACATCTGTTCTGCGAAACACAGTCCTTCGAGGTCGATTATTCACCATTCCCGTAGTTTCATAGCAGACCCCTATGTACCAGCATCATTTTACTCATGCCTAATGTTGTTTGCGTCGCCCTGATTTCAAAGGAAAAGAAAATGTGAATTAATACGACCCTATCCTGACTGTAAACTCCTCCAAGTCACAATAAGGCTCTGATTTTCAGATTTGTAGAATAATA
>JASHSN010000353.1 GCA_030038695.1 Nitrososphaeraceae archaeon | reverse complement strand
TTGTGTGTGCGGTCAGCATTATCGTCGTTATCTGCTGATAATGCCCAGTCATGTACCCCTACATAGTAGTCGAGGTAGCCATCGTTTGTATGTGTCTTGGATAGAATCCTTCATCGAACCCGACATTTGCTGGTAAACGAATCCATTGACCTTGATTATATCCGCTCATATAATCAGGTTGGCGATACCGTTCTGCTTTGGTAAAATGGGGATGACCTAGATGATTTTGAACAAAGAAGAAGACTAATGGGTCTTGCCGTGTGTCATTGTGGAGCTGGAACCGAGGCTGGTAGTGGAGTATGCTATATCAAGTTTGGCGCAGTACTGGCCTGGTGACAATACTGATCTATTTTGATAGTTTACTTCATGCCTCCGAAACTTTCGCGAAAGAACACCAAATGAGTAGTCTTATAGCAGGTGATAATACTGCAAGACACGATGCATACAAAATGATGATATCATTAAGTTTTCGTACAGAAATTCAAGATGTAGTTATGGATAATCCAAATGAATTTTGCTACAATAAACCCGATATTTACTTGATTGATGATTGGAGATAACAAACTCCAGCAAAAACTTCTTGTGCAAGCCTATATTTGATATATTGTGTTGGCATCTTGAAAGTGTTCCAGATTTAAAGTCTGATGTCTGTGGTTGTTGTGCTAGTATTTCATTCTATATAACCCTACGAATGCTTATCTTTACCGTATATCTCTTTATGGTCACCTACGGATACCAATTGTATCGTCATAGTGTCTTCACACACTCTATAGACCAACCTACAAGATTGAGTAAGTCGTGTGGTCCAACATTTTCCATGTTTTCTAGTCGGCACAAATTCTCCAAATTTTCTCGGATGCTCGTCTGAAGCTAGTTGCTTAACAATGTCTCGATACTTGATCTTCTCAACGGATCCTAATTTCTTAAATTGTTTAACAACATACTCAGATTCATCGATTTGCCACAATATTATTCGTTAGATATCTGATCCAGATGCCTAACGTAGTCGTCTATGTTCTTGAATCTAGTCATTTTAACCCTTCCCGAATCAATATCATCTAGAGCATCTAATTCTGTTTTAGTCAATTCTCTGCCATGATCCTTAGAAATTATTTCCACATGTCGCTCCAGCATCTCGGCGTAGACTTGACATTTCTTAGTTACGGAAGTGGTCTTTCTCTTGTAGCGACTATTTTTACTTTTCAATATCTCTAAAATTGAGATCAAAGATACCATAATCCCGAAATAAGCCACTAATGCAGCATTGTATTTAGGTTTGCTCACATAGACGTGTGGGTCATCTGCTAACAGGATGTAATTTTCCAGCATAGATAAAGCGTTAAGGAATGATTTAGTAATTTTTTTATTACCAATCTTTAGAAAGTCGTTCTGAATTCTTCTTAACATCGACATTATAAAATCTGAAAATTCCCGTGACAGTTGGGGGCGATCTTTAGACATGGAGGTGAGTAATGATAACAATTGGTAAGAATAAGTTGAATACTGCATTATTGCGTTATCAAATTGCATATCAAATTCAGATGGCCTGGATTTCAATAATGGGATTATTACTTTGCGGTTAAATTGGATCGCCGATTCATATATCGGGCTTGACAGGATGTCTCCTTGGTTAGATTTATCCTTGTAAAGTGGAACCATTACCAAAGCCATATTGTGAACAATAATCTATACTGTATTAAGTCTTATGTATGTTATCTAGATCCTGTTAACTTACCGATAAAGGTATATCTGTCAAATACATTGTTACAAACGACTTCTAGCAAATTGAGTTCCTTCTCATCATCGCTAATAGTAATGTACTGTACTTCATAAAGAGTTGTTAGAATGATAACCTTTGTACTTCATGAATATTCTTACGCACGCTAATGCTGGACGTTAGTATCTATTCGATAATGCCCTACCTCACGGAATGTGGTAGATGACATAGCAGTCGTTTAATTTTAAAATCACACAGAACAGATCCAATCACAAATACTATAATAGCGATTTTAAAGAAATACACTATCTTATATGCAAACACATATTCGGTAAGGCCAGGTATTGTTGCAAGTACTATGGCAACTAAATAGAAAATGTAACATAGCATATACCTAGTGTAAGCTAATGCCATCTTTTTTTCACCCAATTAAGAACTCCAAAGACGAATAGACCAAGGAATGCAAACCTTGCGAGGACCCTAATACAGTAATATCAATCATCTTTTTTCACACCTCCATAAACTATATCTCAACCTCACCGCCAATGACTGTGGTAGGTGATAATTGGTAGAAATTACGTTGCGAACCGGTTGCACTTTGGTAGAGATTTCTTGGCAGGCTGGCTATGTATTATATTATACGTGTATGATAGGTGAATATCTGTAGATGAATATGATAAAATTTGGACATCATGCCAGTGATCAGACCAATACTACCCAAACGCCAGCTGGAGTAATCAAAATAAGTGACAAGGAAGCTAGGGAAGCACTTTGGCGCACACGTCAAAGCATGCTGCAGGCAGTATTGATGAGATAGGAAGTGATATACAAGGACTAAAAGATATGGGAGTAGAACATATAGTATTTGTTTACAACTTTCTCCCGATAGGAAGTAATGTAGACGACATGATTGATGTGTCCAAGAAACTTTCCAAATTCGCTAGATAAGTCACTCGAGGGATTGCCACAGAAATATTAAACTACATTTAACTACTATAAAGTAGGAGCACATTACCCATTTTTTCTAGAGTTGCGTAGCTCAGCTGCCCTTTACTGAACCTTGTAATCTTTTAATTGGGATTCTTTTACTTCTTGCTGCCAGTTATGAATTAAAGTAACTTGGACAGTTTTTATCACGTTATCATGAGTATTATTACTAAATTGGTTATTCAGTACAAATGCATATGCATCACTTGCGGTAGGTCTGAAGACATCATTAATTCTTATACCCTGTCTGCTATAGTAGGGAGTAATTTGAGAACTTCTACTATTATTTTCTTTCCATGCTGGAACGTCTTTTCTGCTAAAAATTAAAACTTGTATTTCTTTGTTTGAATTCTTTACTTCTACATCAAAAGAAAGTCTATAGTTAAGCATGAGTATCAAGTTTACACCAAAATACAATATCTCATGCCCATGAGGATTTCCAGGAGGTATGTTAAATTCGTTAATATTTCTCATGACATGTGGTCAAACTTTCATCGGGAGATATACGTTGATCAACTAACTATGGCTATTATTATACTTGCTACGTACCTATGAGAAATTTCCTTGTTCTACTTCTTTGATCCTTGTAGCATTAAGAAAGAATATACATATACGAAAAAATGAGGTTAATTAGTAGGTCTAACACTTTTATAATTTTCATATGATTGGCTTAATTCGTAAGCAGCTGATAGTAGCCTACTCGAGATATTTTTTAAAACGTCCGGATCAAACTTTGATCTATCCTGTATCATCTCCTGTGAATAAGTCTTGAGTTCTTCCAGTTTCTCTTCCAATATTATAATACTTAGACCTAATCTCCTGAAATTTTCCTCTGAACTCATATGCCTTTCTAATTTAGGGAAGTATTAAAACTCGTTGTTTCAGGCAGCTGTATCAGATAAATGGTTACACTTACTGATAGTTTGTAGCTCAATTCCCGTTCAACAAACTAACTTACTGACTTACCTTAATAGATAGTGGTCTCCGAATAGTTTTGATGCATAATAGAAGTCGGAGTATATACTAGTCCCAATCGGAGGATGCGAACAAGATATGTACATGGTAAATCCTAATCAAATAGAAAAAGTGAGAGAATTGATAAGAGGAAATTTAGGAATTATTACATCACGGCCCATCTAATTCTTCTTTCAACACCACTGTCTCTTCAAAACTCAATTTAATGCATCAATTCTCGAGGAGTTGAAGCAGCGGCTGACCAGACCATGATGGAAGCGTCAAATACAGGTCAAATATAATGCATTCCGTCAGAAGAAACACCGGTCATTTGGACAAGATCCCAAATGAGCACGATTTAGGGGTTTTATGACTGACCAATGAACATTTGACGGTTCTATTTGACGGAATACTATGTGTAATTTAATGCGTCTGACGGTCCATTTGACGGCCTTAGCGCAAGTTATTTAGCTTTGATGTTCATAATTAAACTATGCCGTCAGCAATAGATCCGATAATCAAGCAACGGGTAATATCGCAGTATCTACGAGGAGTTAGTAGACACACAATCGCAGCCGATAATAACATCGGCACTGGTACGGTAAGTAATATTATAGATGATTTTAAAAAAGGAGCGCAGGATTCAGACTATGAGTCGATCAGAGATCTAATGTTGTCAGATCTAATGTCTATCGGTTGCAGCCCTTCCATTTTTGTTGCAGTTCTCTTGGAACCTTATATCTAGTGAAGAACTGTAGGATGAGGTACTGTGCCTGAATTATTTCGTCAAGATAATTGCTGTGCCTTTTATCTACTATAAATATCAACACGCCAACACCCAGGGAGACAATTAAATTCATCTCAGTACTCTTTATTTGTCTGTGTACCGAGTTAGTATAGAGAGGGTCTATGCTGAGGTATACTACAGAAGCCGCTAGTACTAATATTCCAAGAAGGATTATTTATATTTCATTCATATAACATCCGCTTTAGACTGTAGCTTAATTCATTCTACACGTATTTTACCTTAACATTTTATCTAAAGTTTACAAGCCAATGAATTTATTATAAAGCATTACTTTAACTACATCCGCTTACATGATGTGTATGATGGTTCTGGGTCATGGATCATTTCCATCAAATTCCAATCGAAAAATAAGAAGATCGAGAACAATGCAGAATGTTCAACTATTAGCATAAGTCATGAAGGTTTTGTAAGCGAATGTGTTATAACGCCCAAAGCATTTCCTCGCTGCTCTGCAAACCAAATATTTCCTCCAGAATCCGAGGTCAGAAACTGAATGTCGGGATTTACTTTAGGTATTTCTATTTCCCTGCTCGAACCAGTTTCAGGGTCAATTACTGCAATCTTATTTGTGGTATGTTCAGCCACCCATAGGTAACCATAATTATCCATTGCCATTCCAAATGGCAATGCGATGGGGTCAAAGACAGGGTAGATTTTGAAAGTTTTAAGTACTAAATTAAAAACCGATACCGTCTTATTATCATGATCAGAAATATACAGCTTATCGTCTGACACCGGGCTCATAAATAATTCGGTAGGCAAGAGATATTCATTAATTTTTGCAGGCAGTGGATATTCATTAATTTTATAGTTGTTTATTGGATCAATACAAGCTAATTTTCCTATTCCTTCTGTTACCCAGATTATTCCTGTTGATTTATCGAACAGAATTCCTATCGGCAGTGCATTCTTCGTTGGCAGATGAAGGATCCTAAAGTTCTTTGCTGGGGTATTAAACATCAAGACTTCATTGCTATCCGGCGAAGTCAACCAAACATTATTTTTTGAATCGATGGCAATATGAGATATGGTACCTCGGGTTGGAATATTGTATACTTTGGTAGTGGTGGCAGACGGATCGTAATGTCCAAGATGTTTTAGTAATGGATCTATGTACCATATTTGACTATTGTTATCATGATCAAAAGCCATGACAGTTACAATACTAGTTCCATTAAGCTTATGTTCTATGAACCTGTCTGAGGT
>JASHSN010000352.1 GCA_030038695.1 Nitrososphaeraceae archaeon | reverse complement strand
TGCGTGAGATTTTTATCTGTAGAGGCATATAGTTGTGTCCTAGAATCCCACCTCCTTAATCTAGAGAGCATCGATGAACTAATTTTATTACCTCTTGCATCCTTGTTAGTCCTTCCCATAATAGTAGACAATCCCAGATCAGAGCGAGCTAGCGAAAAAGGCATTCCTGTTCTATTTCCGTAATCTCCTTCTCTACCCCACATTGATGTGAGAAAAGTACGCCATTCTGGACCTTTTTCCTCTATTTTATCGGATATTACTATTCCACAACGCCCACAAACAATTTCACCAGAATCAGGAATAGTAACTAGTTGATTAGAACCACAAACACAACATTCATCGCTTGATAAAGTGTTCATTTTTTTAGGGTGGAAACCTCATCTAATTATTGTTAGTCTGGATTGAATTCTTCTCAAATGTTAGAGAGATACAGATTTTTAATAATTTCATTTTGTTTCATCAGAACACACTTTCTAACACGCTTAGTACTACTTCACCATTTCGTAGATATAACGTTGGCTCCAAAACGTCTGAACATATAAAAAATAAAGAATGACCTACTTTGATATTTGATAAGCGTATCCACGAAAATAGAACCTTATATTATTCAGATATAAAGGATGTCTTCCTGTGTGGAAAACATGATTCTTTGTGGCCCTAGTGCAATTCCCACTACGTAGTTTATAGCTAAAAAACGTAAAAGTATATCTTTACACACAAATCGATTTAAAGCAGCATAATCTATGAGCATTAACAAGGACACTATTTTCTAAAACAAAAATTCCTCAAAATAGCTAGATAGCCGCATCAGACGGCCCGACCAACGCTTAGAGTTACCTGTGAAGGTGCAATCATAGTAATGGAGTAGTAGTTTAATCTATGAATTATATTGATATCTGGGCAAATTTAAATCCTTAGAGTGGGTATCGATTCTATAGGCCGTAATGCTTCATCCAAATCATGGAAAACATTCACTAGCAGGGCTGATGAATTTATCCGGAAAACGCAGGAGTATGTTCTCCAAGGACTAGATCCCGGCGGCATTTATCGAGCAATATGGGCTAGGGATGCATCCTACATTCTCAAAGATTGGTTCCTATCAGGTAACATTCAGGGAGCATTGCAGCAGATTTATTTTATGTGGTCTCATCAAATAGAAGCCAATAAGGATCAGAAATTAGTTTATGGCAGAGGGTCACCGGAAATGAACTTTTCATCAGAAGTAGCAAATGAACAAAAACTAAAAGAGTTTGAAGGAGCTCTACCTACCACAATATATCAGCCTGGTTTCTCTGAAGTTTATGGACAGAATCCAGACATAGATTCTACAGCTTTGATGCTCTCAACGACGTCCTGGGTTTTAGTTAGAACTCTACTGAAAGAAGAGCAACAACCTCATCTTCAACAATTGCCACTACTAGCTGAACATTCCTCAGATTATGTATCTGCGCTACTATCAAAAGTTGGAATAACAGATCCATACAAAGTTACAGATTTCGTTATCCCTAAAATGCTCAAAGCAGTTTGTTATCTGATTAGCCGTGATGAAGACAAGGACGGATTATTGGAACAGAATCACAACGAAGACTGGATGGATACGATTCTTAGAGCCGGCAAAATAGTTTATAGTCAAGCAAGCTGGTTGCTTGCATTAATCGACTTTACCACTCTTTTGGTAAAAGTAGGAATGCAAAGTGATGCTAAAAAATTAATGACATTAACTATGGACACAATTCAAGCTGTTGAACAAAAATTATGGTCAGAGGATGATAGTAGTTACGTTGATGTCCAAAAGAGTCATGAATGGCCATCTAGAATGCTAACCCAGGACGTATCATTGTACTTGGTTGCAATCACTCAGAACATGATAACGAATCGGCAAAATAAGAAAGAAGGCGAAATGCAAGAGTTGGAGTATTCAACGCGACCATTACTTGACAGCAATCAGTACGCGTATGCGATGAGAAGTAGGCTGTGGAATGATAACTGGCCTTTGGTGACAGAAGTCGAATTAAAAGATAGTGGTCCTTGGATCTTGAGACCATACGAGTACCACAATCGCACTTTTTGGCCATGGATTTCGGGAATAGAGATGTTGGCAAGAAGCAGATTCAATCAAATCGAGGAATGTAATATTTTACTTTCTAAAATTGCTTCTGAAGGACATCCACACATACATGCATTATATGAGTGGATAAATCCCATCACAGATCAGCCCAGTGGAGCATTCCCCTTCAGGACAGGAATATCCTCTATAAGGTTAGCTCTTTTCGATATAATCTATAGAAATAACTTATAGTCAGTAGTGAACGTCTAATCGACACATGCTAGCCTGCAAACCTTTATCATGTACGATGAGTAATCTATTAGTTATGCGTTTGATAAATAAATAATTATCCGACCTGATATTTGTGTTTGAGAAAATGTTTGAATGTTTTGGATGTAAACTGCTTTGTGTTATCTCGCATAACCTTGGTATAAAAATGAGGCCTGTCTATATTATACCAGTTAGCTTTTGCGATAGGATGATGAAGACGGGATAAAGAATGTTTCCTGCATTCGACTCTAGTAAGAGACCACTAAAGTTGGACTTTATCAATAGCAATGACCACATAAGTTTTTCTTGATGATAACTGTTCAAATATTAGAGAAACTTATTATAATTGCCGTTGACTGATAATGATATTAACTTATTAGGAGAGCCATTTTTTGAAGAAAAGGGAAAAATTATCAGTAGTAGGGTATTGTCCATAGAACCAGAGGTTCAGATAGAATATACTATCTTCTTGAATGGAACCATGAATGGCAATCTAAGTGTTACAGACAGTGGAACGTTAGTAAGTACTCTCAGAAAAGGTAGCAATGGAATATACTATAGTCAGGGGCTGGGAATAGTAAGTACAACTGATGGAAAAGAAATGTCAACATGGACAAGTCAGGGAATACAAAATACTACAAACGATAAGAGTCTATTACGTGGTTCAGCATTTTACACAACCACCTCAACAGGAAACCTTGCCCTTCTTAACAATATGATGACTATTTTTAAGTCAGAGACAGACGAGGCTGGAAATATTTCAAATAAAGAATGGGAATGGAAATGACCAAGCAAAGGACCAAGCAAATATTATGTATTCTATTCTTATTGGGTTAGAATACTATGCTCACCAGAGCTATTCTATAAAATTACCTTCCTATGACTTGCCCTGATGTTTCTTTTAGCAATAATTTTTCTATAATATAACTTAACCTGTGAGTTGCCGTCGTCCTCACTAATATATCATCGTCATACCAAAAATGATATTACCTAACGATGATTAGCATAATGAAAGTATGAAAATTTTAAATGCTGATCCGAATTTTGGCAGGCCTTTGACAGAGAATCAAATAAAGGACTTTTTGAGTAATAGCAAATTAAATATTCATATTGCCACTATTGATGAGAAAGGGCAACCAAACATACATCCGACTTGGTATTATTTTGATGCTACTAAGAATAAGATTTATGTTGAAACAGCAAGGAGTTCTAAGAAAGTAGAAAATTTGAATAGGAATAATCTCGTCTATTATTGTGTTGATGTTCCATACATGCCATACAAGGGAGTTAGAGGTAAGGGGATTGTGAGAATTCACGAAGACATTAGAGGTAAGGGGATTGTATGTTAGATGTATGTATCTAACATTGCAGAAGAATTCGTTGCAATGCAAGTTGATTTGGAGATCCCTGTCGTTATAAGCATTCTAAAGGAATTGTATGTATATAGAGAACAAATAGATTATGAAGGTGACTGACACTAGTTTGTCTACCTTCTTAGGTGCTTGATATATCTCGTCAAGTCTCCCTTGAATGAAATAATTTCAGATTTTAGCTAGAGATCAAAATATCTCTTGTAGGTTCATTCAATCTATCCGAACCCATGAAATATCATTATTTGTTTGTTTACTATTATGTTTTTATTATTGCCCCACACAGTCTTATTAGGGACAATGTAATTCACTAAAGGTGAAAGGAAGATATTTTGCAGGAGTAATTGATAATGGCAATCTCAGTAGCAGACGAGTTAAGGCGTATTGCTAAAGGTGAAATTCTTTCTGATAGTTGGAGTAGAGACATTTACTCAGTAGATGCTAGTCATTACACTATAAGACCATCT
>JASHSN010000351.1 GCA_030038695.1 Nitrososphaeraceae archaeon | reverse complement strand
TATCCTGAAGATCTATGGAGATCTCCAAGACTCTTTTGATGTAATTTTCCTTAGTGAAGTTGGAATCCATTTTGTTAGGCGAATTATGAAACTTACGAGCCGTGCTTATTAAATGCATAACCGTTCTTCTCGAGAGATCGGTTGCAGCTAGTATCTCATCCTCACCATAGATACCATTACTTTTTCCGAAAATAAAGAATGCTCCCATTATCTCTTCTTTCTTTATGAAAGGAAACTCTATTTTACCTTCGATAAACATTGTAATTCTTTGCGACATGTCTGCAGGCGAAAAAATGCCCATACAGGAATCTGTGACTACAGTCAATGTCTATAAACAGAGAATATTGACTTTGTAGAAAACCTTTGCTTACGGCTAGAAGCTTATTTATTTTGTTGCCCTTCTATAACCGTGTGTGAAACCTGCATCATAAACTTTTGAAAATTCATATCTCTTAGGAGCGATCACATCTCCGACTATAATAACTGCTGTTTTCATTATCTTAGCCTCCTTTGTCTTCTTTACAATGTCACCTATGGTCCCCTTGATTATTTTTTGGTCTTCCCAGGTCGCCCGATAAACAATGGCCACAGGTGTCTCGTTTGTGTATACTTCACTCTTCAAGAGCTCCTGTACTACTTCTGCTATTAGATGAACACTAAGATATATGGCCAAGGTAGCTCCATGTTTTGCCAGTTCCGATATCCTTTCTCTTGGAGGTACCGCCGTCCTTAGTTCCGCACGTGTTATTATGAGCGTTTGAGTATTGCCAGGTAAAGTCAACTCGAGATTCATAACAGATGCCGCCCCAAGTATAGCAGTGATGCCAGGAACAACCTTACATTGAATTCCGTCTCGCTCTAGTTTGTCGATTTGTTCTTTTATAGCGCTGAAAAGGCTTGGATCTCCATCATGAAATCTTATAGCAAGTTTTCCCTTCTTTGTCGAATTTCTTAAAATCTCATAAATTGTCTCCCTATCAATAAGAGCTGCATCATGAAGTATTGCAGAATTTTTTTTATCTTCTAAGATCTTGGGATTCAAGAGCGACCCAGAATAAACTATAACGTCCGCTTGTTCTAACAATTCCTTGGCTTTAAGCGTAATGAGTGAGGGGTCACCAGGACCAGATCCCACAAAATAAACTGTGTTATTCTCTATCATGGGTCTTTTTGGCCACCATTATTGAGAAATATTTTTCAACAGGACCTTTAATTCCCACTAAATCCCGCAGTTTTTTCATTTCCAATATCTCTCCATCCGCTGATATGTCCTGGGCAATAGCTATAGCCGAATTATCTGCAAATCCTGTCTCAGAAAGCATTTCTATTACCCTATCAAAATATCTGCCATCCTTAAGAAAAATAAGTGTATCGCAATATCTCGCAACTTGTCTAATTCTATTTAAATCATAGCAGGCAGGAATAACTGCGATAGTTTCATCCCCTTCGGCAAGACTCATCTTTGCTCTCGCAGCAAACGCAGACATCGATGTAACACCTGGTATAATTTCAAACTCAATGCCTTCATGATTGTGGCTTAATTCTCTTTGAATGTAAGTCCACGTACTATACAACGTTGGATCTCCAACTGTTAAGTATACTACCTTTTTTTGTGATTTCACAGCGCTAGCTATTTGGAGAGCATTTCTCCTCCAATGGTCTATCAGCGATTCTTTATCTTTGATCATCGGGAATACAAGGCTCACCGTCTTTGTCGATTCTGTGAGATATCGCTCTACTACAGAAAGAGCAATACTAGGCTTGTTCTCTCTGGCAGTTGGCGCAAAAATTACTTCTGCAGTTTTAATTGTGTTCACAGCCTTGACAGTAAGCAACTCTGGATCGCCTGGTCCACAACCTACACAGAATAATTTCATTCGTACGATATTCCAACATGATTATTTATACTTCATTATCGCGGACAAAAACTGAATTTCAACAAAAAATCCTTGTAATTCCTTGAGATCAATTTATAGAAAAGTTGATTCATGGTTTCGTGGCAGAAATTATAGTAATCGGATTTCGAGCAACCATCATCGTGCCGATTGCTAGTGTCTTACCTTTGATAATAGCGGCCTGTGTAACATCGACTTCGCAGAGTTCGCTCTCCTTAATTGTGCGTATGACGTCATACAACGTTTCGACCAGGATGGTATCAACTACTATTCTGCCACCCTTTTTCAATCGGTCTATCCCCAGCCTTGTCACTTGTGTTATGTCCGATGAACCGCCACCTATTATAACGGCATCAACCTTAGGTAGAGATGGCAAAATGTCCTTAGCAGAGGACAAGATTAATTCAGCCTTCACCCCAAACTTTATGAGATTCTTTTCAGTTAATTCTATTGCAGAAGAGTCAATGTCTATGGCGTATACTTTGCCCACTTTAGCTTGCAAACAAATCTCCACTGTGATGCTTCCGCTTCCGCAGCCGACATCAATTGCGCACGAATCCTCTCTTAAACGTAGTTTGCTAATTACAATAGCCCGGATCTCCTCCTTTGTAATCGGGACTTCCCCCGACCTTTCAAATAATTCGTCAGGAATCCCACCAGTACGATAACCCCAGAGCCGTGGATTCGCCTTATTTTGGAACAAGGTCTATTTTAACGGCATGTTTTCATGTAATCCTGTGTAAACAACGATCATAAACATAAGTAGCATGAAAATAAACGGAAATATGCCGTTAGTAGCCAACTTCCTCTTTTGTGGTTTTGGAGTATTCCTTGCGATACGCCTTGCTACTTGATATGATATAATGTATAATATTATCCCTATAAGTATAGCAGTACCGACAGCCGGCCCTTGGCCAGTTCCCGGTGCTATAGCAAAACCTGTGATTATACCCGCGATTACCCCAAGAATAGCTCGCATGTAAAAGACTCTGTCCAGAGGCTCCAATTGTATTACTTTTGTCATTAATTTATACTTGGTTTAATTCCTTGCGGTCAGGTCTATTTCTATTTTAATTAATATATGCGAAGGTCCCGTCGAATACAATTGGAGCTATCGGGAATAGAACTGAGATATCTCATCAGAGAGATCAAAGCAAGGATTACTTCAGAGTATTATGTAAGTAATATTATAGCCGTGACAAGAGATTCTTATCTCTTCCGTATGCGTCACCCTACAGAGTCTGAAATCACATTGATGTTGTCTATTCGAGGCATATGGCTCACAAGATTTAAGTTCGCGAAGGTAGAAGAAAGCGATCTTATCAATGTCATAAAACCCGAGATCGAAAGAGCAAAGATGGAATGTATCGAACAATCCGGGACTGAACGTATTATCACAATACGGTTTGCGCAACTTGACGGTAAAAAGCGAGTGATTGTAGCTGAGCTTTTTGGTATTGGAAACATTATACTCTGTGATGAAAATATGAAGATTCTTGCTCTACTAAACCCTCTTCAGGTTAGACATAGAATTCTAAGGAGAGGACATCAATATTTTCCCCCTCCCACACGGGGAATTGATGTGTTAGACCTCACATTCGAACAGTTACAAAATATGCGAAATAACAGTGATGCAAAGGACTTGGACGTTTTGCGTTGGTTAGGAAGAAATATTTCGATTCCAAAAAAGTTTGTGGAAGAAATAATTAGAAATGCCGGTATTTCTTCGACAAACGTTGGACAACTGACAGATGATGAGGTATTTAGAATTTTTACCGTTATTAAAGAGCTTCCGAATTTGAGCACAGAGAATCACCAATCGCTATTAATATTGGGCGAAGATGGAAAAGCGCGAGATGTTGTTCTCATTCCCAAGTCGACGTCGATTCCGACGAACATGAGACCGGCACATTCTTTTATGGAAGGGGTAGATGAAGTCTTAGCCAATGAAATAACAGAAAGGCACGGCAATTTAAAAACTTCTGAAATTGACAAAAGAATATCCTATTTAAAACACGACCTGGCAGAACAAAACAAGGCCAAGGATGAAGTTATTTCGAAAGCTACAGCTATACGAAAGATAGCCAGTGAGTTGATGGCTATTTCTCGAAATGGGAGTATATACAAAGTCGATGACGATTTAGTGAGAGAATTCCTCGCTGGAAACTCTGCATCTATCGTTATCGACAAGGGCAGAGAATACCTTGAAGTACTAGGTGAACGAGTCACAATTCGGGAATCGACCTTGCCTAGAATATCATCTTCTTTATTTGTAAGAGCGAAAGAATTGGAAAGGGGTTGTATTTCGATTGAAGATGCAAAATCTAAATTAAAAGATCAGCTCGAGAAATTGAAAAGCCAAACAATAGCGATCCAGGATAAGATCGTAATAAAAACACAGACTACTAGAGAATGGTATGAGCGTTACAGGTGGTTTAATACGAACGAAGGACTGCTTGCGATTGGCGGAAGAGACGCCTCATCAAATTCTGCCATCATCCGAAAGTATCTTACTGACAATGACATCGTATTTCATGCAGACATACATGGTTCGCCATTCTTTATCCTTAAAGATGCTAGACAGGCTAGTAGTGAAGTTAGTTCTAGTCTGATGGAAGTAGCACAGGCAACTGTCTCTTTCAGCCGAGCTTGGAAGGATGGATTGTCCAGTGCGGATGCATATTGGGTGGAGCCTAGTCAGATAAAGAAAGGGGCCCCAACGGGACAATTTCTTCCGAAAGGATCGTTCGTAATTGAAGGAAGACGAAATTATATTAAAGACGTCGAAATAAAGGTTGCGGTTGGAATTTTATGGTCTTTCTCGCATTATGTGCTCACATGCGGACCATCCGATTCCATAAGGAAACGATCAATAGTATATGCACAATTATTTCCTGGGGGGACTGATCCAAATAATATAGCAAAGAAGATCAAGACTGAGCTATTTAACGCAGCTTATGCAAACACAAACGCCAAGGACGATAAGTATGCCCAGTT
>JASHSN010000350.1 GCA_030038695.1 Nitrososphaeraceae archaeon | reverse complement strand
AAAAAACTGCAATATCAGAATATCTGGACAAAACATTTGGTAGATGGTATGACGACATTAGATATGACACTTGACTTAGTAAAGGAATAATAGGTGGTCCGGTTCACCTATTATGTCAGTCGCGAGCACCTTCATCTAGTACTTGTAGCAAAAACTCCTAGAGCAGTTCCGGATTGCAGTCGAGGATACAAGTCTGATAAATTGCAGTTACGCGCCGTAGCTAGCTTAGATTTATTTTTGCCCTCTGCGTCCTCATAGCCCTGGCCTATTAATTGATATACAGTTCCTTTAGAGAAGTCAAGCATTTTGTTGGCGATATCATTTGGATCATGTGCACGTTGCGCATATATAATATTGTTTACTCTAAATGTGGCTCTCAAGATCGTAATAGGGAAGTTTGCCGGGATCATACATATGCATACGTGGGGGTTCAAACATTCCAATTAAGCTACGTGGACGATGTTCTGGCACCATTTTCACCGCCTTCACAGCCTTGATTTCCTTTTCGAGAACTTTCTCGAGTGCACTTTTTAGCTGTATTTTCTTATCTCTGCCTAAATTCATTGAGTATAATACTCTACCCAAGATAGTTTCACGTATTAGAGCAAGCTCAGGTTTATCTGAATCAAGGACTCTTTTATATGCATCTGGCGAAATATAACATCAGTAAGTTTCTCTCCTTTTTGCCCATCTACTTCCTGCAACTTGTATGCTAATCGTATCGCCAAATCTCTATATGACCCGACAATATCTATGATTTCTCCAGCGTTATCGAGTGTTTGTTCTATTATGGCTGATCTAACTGCTAACGTTATATCAAGACATCGACTCGGGGCATTGTCGTGGTCACCAGGTGCATCTGGTTGTTCATTGGGATTGACATTTAGTAGCTGATTCCTCCATTCCAAGTACTACTATTAGTCGCAGAAAGACTATTTGAAGCATCATGTTTGGAAATGAGCATTTAATATAATAATTATATCCTCCGATCCAAGCTAGTGCACTGAACCCGGTAATTATTACTTCCTTTTGACTGAAGTGTCCTAGTTAATTAGCTTTATACTTCAAGCGGCGCTAGCATTTCTTAAGTTGCAATCGGAGAAACTATAATTTTCTCTTCTCTTTAAGAAGGAGGTCAACCTGTCTATGTAACATATTTCTATGCTGCATTAAAACTTCATGAATAACCCAATCATGCTCTACCCCATTGATAATTTCGCTCAAACTATTCATGGCAATTCTTATTGCCGTTATCGACTTATCAAACGATCTTTCGGCTATTTTGATGTGATCAATATAGTCGCTCTTGTAGAATAAATCTATCTCTTTATCTTCCTTAGCAACCTGTTTCACTAACTTACGGGTCATTCTTAATGACAATCTTCTGCCAGTTATTAGATTTGCAAGCTTTGATTGCTTTGTTTCGTCCTTGATTGAGAATAATTCTTCTGCGATACTTGTATCAAGTCTACGATTCATGATTGATTCTAGCACACCTGATGGGAGATTAAGTAGTTTCATGCGCTTAGTTATGTAGCTAAGGCTTTTTCCTATTCTCGATGCCAGATCAGATACACCTCCCCACCCAAAGTCAGATACGTACGCCTTGAAAGCTGTCGCCTCATCTAAAGGGCTAATAGTTTTTCTCTGAATGTTTTCTATCAGGGAGACTTCAAATGCTTCTTTGTCATCTAACTCTATTATGTGGCAAGCAATTTTTTTCCATCCCAAAGCTTTGCAGGCACAATACCTTCTGTTGCCAGCAACAACTTCGAAATAGCCATCCATCGTTCTGACTAATATTGGTTGCAAAAGTCCCTTTTGGTCTATGGACTTGGCAAGTTCGTCAGTATCCGAAACTTGGTGCCGAATATTTTTAGATTGTTTAATTTTTGAAATATCGATATCTCCTATAAAGCCAGGGGCTGTTGCCGAAAAGGATGAACCTTGTAACCACATTTTGGACATTACATTCATAATTGACTTCTTTAGGGAACTATAAATTAATTTCTGCCGGGCAGCTATCATTTATCAAGAATGATTATTACTAAATGAATGCATGCGACTAAGCATACTTGTGCTACATCGTGCTACAATGGTCTGGATGCGATTCTTCGCATACTAGGAAACAACAGGTGAGCCAAGTTCTGTAAGGTATCGGGAAATATGCACATTCAAAAAATAATTTGATAGCTAAATCTCATCTACTATCAGTTGAAGAACAAATAAGCTATGTAGGGAGGGATAGTGAACTTACTATGATGTTGGCATGTTACAACGATTGTCTAGTTTTGAGGATTATGTAGTTTGTTGCTATGTACTCTGAAATGGATTATGTTATAGCTTGCCATACTGGAGTTACAAAACGGTATACTAATATATATAATAAAATGAGCGAGATGAATGTACTTTACAAACTTCTGAACATAAATTACCAAAGCAGGATTATGGAGGAGTCTAAAAAAATGAGTAGATGAATTGGACGTAAAGGGAATGTACCCAATTGCTATTAAACACAATATATCATTTGAAACAGTAAATTGTAGATGTTGTAAGTATAAGCACAAAAATAAACAATGGTTTTATGACTGCATCAGGATTAGGACAATAATGAGGGTAGCGATATACCAGCCTTTTGAGCTCTTGAATTTTTAGAATAGTTTCTTGTGATAGAATTCCTTGATTGTTAGTTGTCCTCGTAGGCTGAGAAGGTGAGACATACTGGGTTGCTGGTGGTGGTAGTGATGGCGTTATTGACCTACTGGGTTGTTGCTGGTACTGTGGATAATGCCGTATGCATGAAAGTGTCTCCCATGCAGTCTGCGACTACTGTAATATCATTCCAAAGTTATGATTGCGTTTCTCACCACGCCTCTTACGATACAAAGATGGATGGCTTGGTTGATACCGGCCTGAATTTCTCCCAACTAGATATTCAAGTAATGTAACAATCTCTCCTCCTTTGTGTATAGTAAGATTGTGTCTTGTAGCACTATATTTTCTTGTGAAGTGTTCTGAACAGGTTGCACACACATAGGTTGGTCTGCCCATACCAGTATATACAGACAACTAAGCTTTAAGCTTGTAAAAGAATTACGTTGTGCAATGGCATCTTCATTCAGAAACCACCCACCCCCTCTGTGTGTGTTAATTGGCATGGCAGCATGATTTGCGACAGCAACAAAACAAATCCTATACAGTTGTGAAGCATGTTTATCATTCATTTTCTGTTACATTCTATAACTGACTTGCTATTCTTTTATTAGTAGTAGATTATTATTTTGTTTCTGCATGATCATTTCCTCTCTTTGTATTTCTTTCGCAGGATTGCACTCTTCTCATCCTGGATTTTAGTTATTGCCACAATACTAAATGTTCTTTAAAAACAATAATGCTAATGCTATTGAAATCAAAACTAACGTTATAACCATGAGATAGTATGATATTTGAATAGCTGTTCCCTTTGACTCGTTTTCACCAAAATTAGCTAAACACATTCCAGCATAATCATTCAGAAAGTTTTCCATGATGTTATCTAGATGATCACGGGTCCAGTACTCTACAAGGATTTTTTTAAAAGACCATGGAATTGCCGATTCACTAAATTGTTCAAACGTACATTTTCTCTCCAAACTATCTCTATCTTCTTTTTCAAAGTACTGTGTAACTAGTTTTGTAAAATCACCTGGTAGCTTATAACGTATATTATTTCTCAGAAAATCAGTCAGTTCTACTCTGCGTAGGCCCTCATGAACTTTGAGTTTCTTTAGTTCATTGATTATTTTTTTCTTCTTATTGTACTTGTCTGAATATTCCTTGTTACCTATAATATATTGATAATCTCGAATCTTGATGGCCCTGAGTCCCATAATAACAGAAACTATTGCAGTAATCATACTAGCAATAATCATGGCAAAAAAAGTATGACGTGTAGCTACATCTACCTTATTTAGAATGTCAGACGCAGTAGAAGTTGAAAAAATAATTGCTGAAAAAATAATGACTGTGCCGATTATGGAGGAGATTGAAATTATCTGACCTGCTTTTGTCTCTAAAGCTGTCTTATTATCCCAGAGGTGTTATATCCATCACTGAGTTGTTCTATCAGAAACTTATGTTCCTCAGATCGATGTTCTGTTGTCATTTTGGTATATACACATTTATTATCATCATTGACTTGGTGGGTGTCGACTTAAGTTACAGACTTTCCACCGCCCCTAGGCCTGTGCCTTTTTCTCTAATTATGTCGGTCCAAATATTGGGTAAACTTTGTTCCCAAACTTTATAACAACTTTGTCTGATGGGATTATCTTTCCTTCAAATACGACTTCGCATGGTTTTCGTCGGCATTTAGACTTTCCGGGCCCACCTAGGCCTGTGCC
>JASHSN010000349.1 GCA_030038695.1 Nitrososphaeraceae archaeon | reverse complement strand
TCCGCTTGTATACCGATCCCTTGAAGTCAATGTATATAGATTTTGATTCTCCAACACTATTGCTAATAGGAACGTACTGGAAATTAGCATGCCTAGAACTATGTGTCCCACTTTTGTCTTTCTGTTGTTTGCGCTAGCCATCCCAATACCCACGCAGTTATGCTTGTCCTACAGCCGTAGAACATTTTATTCTCTCTTTGTTAATATACTTGATACAAGCTATATACCTTAACTATTATCAATTTCTCTCATCGTAGGAATATACAAAGAGATGGGACAAAAACGCTAGATATAACGCATGGTCTAGTATTAATGCCATTAGTACAACGCACCGGAAAGTATATAGCTAACGATACAAATGTATCTATTATCGAAATGAACAACAAAAGAACTATAGAACGAATAGCAACAATAGCCTTGGCAGCATTTTTAGTCGGCGTGTTTTGCTATCAAGTCGCATACGGTCTATCACTAACGCAGGTCGCAACTAACGCTTCGGGCGATTGAAATGCTTACAATAATAAAGGACAATCCAGTGTCGTACGGAAAAGATCCTAACGCACTTGCTGTTGCTACGTTATACACCGCCTGTCTAAAGGAAGGAGAAAAGGTTTGCCAACTTCAAATTGCCATGGCAGGAGATACAAGTATTGTTACGCTGAAAAAAAGATTCCAAGATGTTAGGAATCTCTTCCTATATAATTTCAATTCTCTAATTAAGAGCATTAGGACAATAGATCCTTTTGAGGCATACACTACTTATGCTAAACGGTCTCACACTTATAGATAGTCTTTAGCCTTCACTTGTAGTAATCGCATTGGTAGCAGGAGGATTAATCCTATCTCAAGATGCCATCGTGTTTCACATAATTGTCTTAGAGAGTATTCCAACATTTCTCAAGATCCTATCCTGCCATGTTGCATAGATATTATTATTATTAGTCGTTATATCTGGATACTGGGATTGTCCTTTAGGATTGCTTAGACTCATCGTTGAGCTGAATGTAGCCCCGCCATCAGTACTCCTCTTGAAGAAGATTTGACTATTGCCAGTAGAGTTGTCATCCCATATTGCGTATACGTTATTTCCTGATGAATCCAGTAGCTGATCAGCGGAATTTTTCTGATCATCACTTATATTCGTAGCATTCTCGAATGTAGCCCCGCCATCAATACTTCTCTTAAAGAAAAGTTGTTTGCTAACATTACCCAAGTTACTCTGCCACAACAGATACACATTGTTATTCGTCGCTACAATCTGTGGATTCAATGAGTCGAGTGAGCTGATGTTCGTTATTTTTGTCGCATTCTCGAATGTAGCCCCATTATCAATGCTTCTTTTAAAAAATATTTGTCTGTTGTAAAAATGACCTTCTGTCCATACGACATATACTCTATTGCCCAACACGAATACCTTTTGAAGAGTTGAAAGGGTTGTAGGATTGTTGCTTATATTTAATGTTCTTCCAAAGCTAGCTCCATTGTTTATACTTCTTTTAAATAATACGTTACTACGGCCTTGATCAAAATTACCTTTCGACCACACTACGTATACGTTATTTGCATTTGCAGCTATTTGTGGACGGACAGAGTTAATGGGTTTTGTAGAATTATCGCTAAGATAGACTAAACTACCAAAGCTAGCTCCATTATTTATGCTTCTTTTAAAGAAGATCTCTTCGTTACCTGGAGTATTATCTCGCCATACAACATACACATATCTTCCTAATACCGCCATCTGCGGTTCGGTGGAAAAACCAGGATTGTTACTTATATTTATGGTAGCTTCAAACGTGGTGCCACCATTAGTACTTCTCCTGAACAAGATATCAGGATTTCCGTAAGGTCCAGGAGTACCATCTGTCCACACAACATACACGTTTTTTCCATCAATCGCCAAGCGGGGGTTGTAAGAATCACCAGGATCATTACTTAGATTTAATATTTTTCCGAAACTAGCTCCACCATCAGAACTCTTTGTAAAATAGATGTCATTATTTCCAGTATTATAGCTAACCCATACTATGTTTTCCCAAATGCAGCTACTTGGGGCTGGTGATCTAGTAACGATAACGCGTCGGTGATAGCACCATTGACTCTTACCGGCTTGTTGATTGTACCTTGTGCGTATATAAATTGAATTTGAATGAATATTGCCTGAATCAATAATATCAACAAGAAAGGTACTAATACAAAACGAACTCTTTTTGTCATGTCATTTCCGGTGGACAACTTAGTAGTAGTAAAAGCTTACTTCACTATTACTTCTCCCAACATTGTTGGATGGAGGGTGCAATAATACTGAATAGTTCCTGCCGTGCCAAATGTATGGGTAAACGATTTTCCAGGGGCAAGAATGCCTGAGTCAAATCCATTAGGAGGGGTATTACCAGATGGATCTCCTTGAGTTACCGTGTGTCCGGTGTTATCATTATTTATCCAGGTAATAGTAGTCCCTACAGGGACGCTAAGGGGTGAAGGGTTGTAAGGTTCTGTCGACGAAGGATTTGATGCACCTTTAACTATCGAAACAATTTTGGATTGTCCCACAGCCTTAGAGGGAAGAACAAACATTGTAAATGTCAACCCTGTTACCACTGCGATACCTATAGATACAGTGCCGAATTTGTAGATATTCAGTTTTTTTAGCATGTAATAGTAATAGAATAATTAATCAAATAAATCTAACTGTTAGAACCATTTAATATTTTTTATCCTGTACAAACTTTTTATATAAAACTTTTGGAAATACCAGCATAAATTTGTAACGATTAGATAAACTGAATAATTAGATTTATATATGCGCTATTAGTTCATACCTTAAAATTGTCCTATAATATGGAGGCTATTTCTCGAAGACCTGTAACTTCTGTCACACGCCATCGAAACTCTGAGACGGATTCCGGCTACATAAAAAACCCAGCAAATATACATTTTGTATTGTGTGAAGTGTGTTACTGGTCTGCAACCTTCTTTAATATTAACAAAAATCCTGTTGTCAAATGTCCGTATTGTGATAGTATTAGATTAGATTCGATACCTATGTCTCATAATGAAGTATGCAAATTTGGATATGATCCGATCAGAGGCGTAACGATGCAATTTTCTATACGAAAAGGTAACGATTCGGGTCATCCCTTAACGTTATGTGAAGGATGACAACAAGATGATGGCTGTCGTCGCCCTTCTACGAGCAATTCTGTCGTCGAGCTCATATTAGCTCCAGTAACGATTCTATCATTTGTATTATATTCTAATCCGGTTTTATACGGCCATACCTTTTCTGAAAATGAAGATGCCTTATTTCTAACGATATCTCTGCTTGAGCTAATGAACTGTTAGTCATTAAAGCATAGTGTGGACTCGTGTTTACGATTCAACCCAAATTGAATAAAAAGTTGGAGTGATTTCTAAAATAACCGAACCTCCGTCCCTGACAGTATCCATAACTGTTATAG
>JASHSN010000042.1 GCA_030038695.1 Nitrososphaeraceae archaeon | reverse complement strand
GATTGCTGCACCGAAAACTATACTTGTCTTCGAATTCATCGATATATAATACGAACCCCCAAATAAAAGTAGTAAGTACTTTTATTCTACTTAATTATACAATAAGAATCTTGTTTATGATAAGTAGTGATTGCCTTTGAATTCATTAGACACTTCTGCGTCTATTTTAATATCGTCACGTTTTGTAAATTATTTTAGGTGTTCATTCTAAATTGTGACTCATTACATCGTTTTCATCCTTTATAGAAGTCAATAACACCAAGCTGTTCTAACTTGATCTAGAAGCGTGTCATCACCGTTAATGGAATTGAATATAGCCAATCTAATTATATCGCCCGGATTTGTATGGTATTGAGGATACTTGTTCATCAGTCGTTTAAGTTCTTCGATTTTAAGTATCTTATCTTGGGATAAATCAGTTCCATAGCTTTGATCCTGCATCGTAGGGATAGGTCGGTACATTGGACTAGCAAAGGCTTGTGATACACCCAAAGTAGGATACATTAGATTGGCAGAATGCTGCGATGTTCCAAGAACTACTTGTTGAGGGAAGAATGTAGGATGGAAAGTATTGTCTATCCTGTCTGCAACAGTAGCTTGTTCAAAACGCTTTTGTTATACAAAGGGAGATTGTTCGTCATATATCGATCCGATGATCTGCCAAGTGAATATCTACCATGCTTTCTTTTGATATGGACTTCAAGATTCCACCGCCTTGTCGAACGTTGATCACAGTATGGACACTGATAAGGAACCTTCATTTGGTTTCACCTGATTTGCTATCCAGTCAGTCGAAGCGAATGTGAAGTTACTGCAGTAACTGTAAACCGAATAAAGAATGAATATCATGCCAACAATAATTACTTCAAGCTTATAATATTTAGCATAATGGGATTGTCGTCGCCACCTACTAGTAGCGCAACACTGGCTTAATCAATATATCAAACCGACAGTAGCGTAGGTTAGCAGGCTTCTTTAGCAGCGGTAATATATGTCAGACAATAATCCACCAGCATGACTGCTTTGTTGTCCTTCTGATATCTTGCCTAATTTTGCCTCGTGCCCTGCCAAGGTGGTAGTAATGTTGTGCGTAGAAGTTCCGTATTATGGCGTGAACTTATGTAGTACACCTATGCCGCTTGTGATTTGATGTGGATTGTCTTTATGTGCCTTAAATTTTGTGATTGCGGCTACGCCAATGCCTATGCCTCCTAGCAGACCAGGATGTCCTACAGATGATAGACCATGATGACCAAAATAAGTCTGCGCAAATGCCTCATTTGACAAGGTAAGTACCGACATATACGCTGTTAGAATTGTCGCTATGACTACGCCCATTATTATAGATGTTTTTTTACGCATAATTCGCTAATGACACTTCTATATAATAAAAATTACTTGACATTTTCGTAACTTTGTATTCTGTATTCTTTATTATTTTTAGGAAGGAACTTGGCGATATTGCTTCACTTGCACCAGATATCGAGCCAACATCCTAGACCAGGATGGCGAAGTCCTTCTAATATCTGCCCTGGTACCTGTCCAATTTGCTGATGTATATGAAAGCTACTTGGTGGTGTAACCAATCCAAAATTTCCACCGATCCCACCGTAGTTGGGTGCATCCACGTTCCGTATAAATATCTGCATCGTTCCAAATACTTGGCTTGCCAAGGCGAATACCGACGTTGTAATAATTGCTGCTATGGTTGTAGTCATAATTAATAATGTGCTTTTATGCATAATTTGTTGCTAACTGTTTATAGTAATAAACATTATGTAACTAAGTAACGTCGTTCCTGCCTCGTCACTATTTCTATCCGCGAATCATTCCTAAAACTAAGCCTACAGAAACACTAGATACTAGCGGAATCCCAATATTAGATAATGTGCCTAGGTCGCTAGCGTCGATAATACTTGAAACATGCGTTAATGCAGTCAATTCCATTGTGTGAAATTGTTTGTATCTTGTCCCAATCCACATTAAGTATTCTCTGATATTCCAAGTATGCTAAAACAGCAAAAAATAAGCCGATTATTACTAAGGCGATGGATCTATAGATAAAGAGCGATTCGAAAAGCAAGTCCTAATTCAAAGCTCTTCCATACTTGATCATCGTACTTATTATCTGCTCAACTTCTTCAGGACCATCATTCTTTCGCACCAACTTCCCAATTGAGATCACATCACGAATATCACCTCCCTGGTCCCATACTGCTTTTCCTATGACATGAGTCGGAAATGTTAAGCCTCGGTGACGGCCAGATGTAGGATAAATGATTCCCATCATGATACATGTGTTGGTCTTGGATAGAAACCACCAGTTGTAGAATCCTTCAGTTCTTGAGCGTTACGACAATACTCGCATATTTGTTCTATATCATTTTTAACTCCTCCGCACTTGGCACATCTTGAAGATGTTCTGACGTATGTCATTTGACGTATGTCATTTCGACATCGTTGACAGAGGGATTCTGATTCTTCCTTGGGAAAGCCACATCTACTGCATATTTTTCGAGGTGGTAGACGTGGCATTTGTGTTACTGGACACGCTCTCTCGTATTTCGTGCCAAATTGATAAGAAATCCAATACATCCAAGTATTATTCCCAAAGCTAAAGTCACTATTCCTACAGGAACCCAAATAGTGACCCCTAATGGAACGAAGATTGTTTGGTGTATTTGGTGAACATCAATTCCTTTACCTCCAAAATCAGATGACATTTCAGAGACTCCACCTATATATCCAGCTATCATCATAGGCCAAGTTGCAATTACTATCCCGACATTCATCAGTACGAAGTTTAGTGCTGTCAAGACCTTTGTCACTCTGTGGTATGTTATAGACAAAGTGTGCTCAAAATACCTGTAGATCATTGCGATCATGCCAATAGCTATAACTCCTATTAGATATCTGATGTAACCGAAATTGAACCAAGCTCCAGCAAAAGGGGTGTCTGAAGCGTTGTATGCTATTAGGAAAGACAGCAAACTAAGAGGTCCGAGCCGTCAGAAGAGCAAAAATAGTGTAAGTGCTGAGGCTAAGATCATCTGAATTATTGTAGCCTTCATAAATCTAGGGGTCCAATTACTCCTGCCTGTTTTTGTTGTTTTGTTATCGTTCATTTTTTTCCTTAACTATCGTTACCTTCATTTGATTATAAGGGTGGAGACAAATTCCATTTGTGGATTCCACTTATGGAATCCAGATTTGGAATTCGTCTCTTTCCTTATATCATATCAAAAATAAAATCATCCTATGAAGAGAGTATCCAGTAAACAACAACAAGAACAACAGCGACAACAACAGCTTAAGTCTATTGGTAGATATGATGATTCTACTGTTTTAGGTATTTGTACTACTGAAGAACCTGTTACAAATAGGAAAAAACAAGAAAAGAAAAGCAGTAAAAGGATTCTACTTGTAGATGACGAACCGGATATCACATTTACTCTCAGAATAATCTTAGAAGAAAACGGATTTAAAGAAGTTGATGTTTATAACGAACCTCTTTTAGCATTACAGAATCTTAAATCTGGTGTATACAGTCTATTAATTACAGATGTTGCTATGCCAAGAATGAATGGCTTTGAACTTTATAAACAAATCAAAAAGATAGATGCTAGAATTAAAGTGATGTTTATGACAGCATATTTTAATTATGAAGCTTTAAAAGAATTATTTCCAGTCGACGTACTTGATATAAGCGATGATGAGCATAAAGCAGCAACATTACAAGACAGTCGGAAGGAAGATGAAGAACGAATACACTTTATTAGAAAGCCGGTGGAAATAAGCGAATTCATACAAAAAGTAACTAAAGAACTACACCGAGAGAGTGTTCATCTAGAGCAAATAGGGTGTTATATAGAGATTGAATATAAACAGATTGAGCAGCAACAACACCAATAAGGTAATAGTCATTATAACAGTTTTCTCTCTATCAGTTGCCATAATGGGAACCGTCTTTCCATTTGAGCAGGGCAAAGCAGCATCTACTCAACAACAAATAAACAATAACAATAATAATAATAATCCTTACCTTCCCTTATCTATGCTTTCGACTGCTACAGGAACTGGAGCAGCGGCTACTGGAATTATAGCAACGGTACCAGGAGCGTTAAGGACAAGAAAGCAATCAAAATGCATGAGTATTTATTTATTGAAAATTCATCAGGGATACGACGAACTTGGGAAAAAGTCGGTAAATACAAGAGAGTATCTGGACATCCTGGAAGGTTTACGTCGTGACATAATCTATCTGCTGCAGAGGAGAGAAATAAACGAAAGTCAATATAAAATGCTTGATGATAGGATCGTTGAGTATCTGAATAAGATAAACCACCAATCTAAAATAACCAATCTAAAATAAAGTGTTCATCCACATAAAATGATTTATGATGCCTTTTCCCAAGAATCACCATCCTCTAATGTTTTAATACATTTTACTAAAAATAGAGTGGATGAAATCAAGCTTGTTTTTTAACAACATCTATTGATGTCAAGTTATTTTCATCATGGAGGTGATGGGCCTTCTGGTGTTGGCATTGAAGTTGAATTTCCTTTCGTCATATTACCAGTTGTGTTACCGGCCATTGTCTTATCATTAACAGTCTGGTTACCATGGATCGTAGTCTGTGCCTCTGTTGACATAACACCGAAATTCATTGATGCTAGTACACCTGATACCAATATTCCTACTGCGACAATTCTGACACTAAACTTAAGACTATTTTGCATGTGGTCCTACATGATGCAAAGTATTTATTTAAAGATTACCACAAGGCCGAATTCTGGTCGATGTTGATAGTGGAAATTAGAACTAAATTATAGAGAACTAATAATACAAGTGTTTGTACTTATATCCTTTGAATAATCCATGATCATCAAAAGCCAGAGAATAAAGAGAGCGCTTCTTACTGCTTTGGCCGATGAAGAGATGTTAAAAATAATGAACTGTGTTATTGACCATTCAAAATCCTTTAATGATATTATAGCTGAAAATAGTAGTATTTCACGGACCACTGTTTTTAGGAAAATAAAATGGCTACTT
>JASHSN010000348.1 GCA_030038695.1 Nitrososphaeraceae archaeon | reverse complement strand
AAGGAAGGCGGTTGCAAAACCAAGGCCAATGTATGCTATACTTTCGAACATACTAATTGAGATAATGATTGAGTGATATAAGATTGTTGGATGAAATACCTTTCAAATGGAAGGTTGACTACTTATAATAATTATATTTGAAAATGTTTGATATCCGCAATGCTAGAGGTATAATCCTTTTGTAAACACGTGCATTTCATAAGGCATCAATAGTTTAGCAAAATATTATGCTTCCTAACTGTTGATTGGTTCGGTGGAAGGGACGTATGCACTATGAGGAAGGGAGGAAAATGGACGACCGATATTTAATAGACCAATCAAGAACTAGCTACACCAAGCTATTAGTACCTCTACAATTTTTTATTCGTATAATGCAAACGCTGGTAATAAACAGTTCCTCAAGAATATGTACGTAGTACCGTCAAGACGGCTTTACTACTATTCAATAGTATCAAATCGTAACAGAAACTTTGAGTGACAATGAATCATGGATTGATTCCTCTACTAGTCTTGGTAAGGATGGTAAGGATGGTAAGGGATTGGTTATGAAAGCGATTTAGATTTGACGATCGACCGGCACCATTTAGTAATGGAGCGGCAGTTTTTTGGATCGTTCTTTGATTGACTATTGTGGCCGTTTTGGTCGCTAAGGTGGTAGTATTCACGGAAGTGGGAGGAGCTTTGAAAGAACTTAACATATTCTGAAACACTGGTAGGTAGTTGTTAAAATCATAAGGAGTTGCTTGCATTGTGAATATGAACATTTTTTTGTTAACGTAAGACGCGACTTGAATATTGATAGAATGGATTATTCCATTTCTGGTTAGAACGATGCTACAAGCCTTGTTACCATCTATATTGTATCTTACACATTCGATGTTTTGAGATATTGAATATCCTGCCATGGTAGAAGGAAATAGGTTATATGCATTGAGAACTGTCGCAGGATCTTTCTGGCCAAAGGCTGCAGGCGTAATTACAATATTAAAATTGACGAATGGAACCATGTTGATGAATTGGACTACACGTTGTTGAAAAGGGTTAGTGGACGTAAGTGGTGTCCAGCTAGATGGATAATTAATTGACAGTCTTCCTTTGGGATCTGTATATTTTGTCATGTTGTTCATGGGACTTGTCTGTGCATACAATCCTATTCCGGTGATGGTCAAAATCAAGACTAATGAGGATGTAAATGCTAGTTTGGCAATCGTTTCTATCTTACCCAATTTTGATGAATATATTATATGCCAAAGTAACTCTTAACCTTTCAAAATTACAGGTGAAAATACCCGATCTATGGTTATGGTATCAAATTTCTACATTTTTACACTATCTTTTTTGAAATTAATGATATTTAGCTTTTTATAAAAACAAGATTTGTTCGCCACATTGGTTTTATTTAGTGATAAGAATTTCTCTTCAACTGTTTTAGTATCGCTGTGGGTCTGTTTGAGGTTAGCTTCTACAGCAGCTTAGGACTTCCACAAGCACCAATATTCCTTCACAATTTCCATTTCAAAATAGGGATTGATCCAGAAAGTTATCTTGACTTAAACCTTCCATATTACGATAAGAATAATGGGAAGGTTCATTCTGAAAATAAACGTACAAGTCATGTTGACTATGTTCTATACCCTAATGGCACAGTTGATATTCACGTAAGGTGCAGTAATAATCCATTCAAACTTGAAACGGAAATAGACCGTAGCATGATAATTGCATTCTTTGGATAGGTTAGAGACAGATTAATTATACTTCTTAGAGATGAACGTGAGAGAACAGTAGCTGAGATAATGGAAAGGCATATAACAGAATGTGACATTAATAGGGATATTAAACTCAGTCAATTATTACATTTTTCAGCTATTAAGATTCAGGTAAAGTATCTTGACCATCTCTTTAGAATTTACATAAAATCAATGGACAAGGAAACTGTGTGTAGAATAGAAGAATCACTGCATCCAAAAAAATCTGCCCTAGAAACCATAAACAATATTTTTAATCCAATGGAAAGGGTCGAAAGACGGATTAGTGAACTGACTACAAAAATATCTGCCATATATGATATAGTATCTAAACCGCGCACGACTATTGGCAGTGACGGAACCAGCATTAGGTATGAGTAAAATTATGACAATAACATATGTGTGGCAATTTACAATATTGTGTATCGCTCTGTTAGAATCGCGTAAGTATTTCTAGCTTTAGCTGATTTTCTCGAGAATTTTATTAATGTCTTGTTTTTCTTCTAGGGCAGTTCTCCAAGGATCTCTGGCTTTTTTTATAACAGTTGGTACGTTTAATAAGTTAAAATCTGTTGGCACTACAGATGATAATTCTTTCCATTCTATAGGCACAGAAACTGTGGCTGAAGGAGTTGGTCTTACTGAATAGATCGATGCAATGGTCTTTCCTTTAGAATTCTGATTATGGTCAAAAAAGACCTTTCCTTTTCTTTTGATTGTTTTCCATTCCATTGTGATTTTATCTGGATATGTTTTAACCAACATATTGCCTATGACTTCAGCAAACCTTCTTGTCTGATCATATGTATATGAAGAAATTATTGGAACAAAAATGTGTAGACCAGTCTTTCCAGATGTCTTTACATATGAAATTATATTTAGTTCGTTGAACAAATCCTTCAAATAATAAGCCACTTCAACTACTGCTTTGAAACCATTAATGTTGTATTCTGGTTCCTCACCTGCAGTTTCCCGTCCAGAATAGATATACGGATCTAAATCAAATACTATGAAATCTGGGAAATTCAAACCACATTTATCTTCATTTAATTCCTGACCCTTACACGAATCAAAATCATTAATCCTGCTAAACCATGGATGCATTTCAATACATCCTAAATTTGCAAGCCATAGAAGTGAGTCTTTATTATTGCATACAATATAATTCACAATACCCCAGCTACTCTCAGAGTTTACTTTTACAGTTTCAACATATTCTGGTTTTGGTTTATCCCAATTTTTATGATAAAAGTGCTTTCCTAATGCTCCGTCAGGATATCGACTTAAAGAGAGTAGTCTATCTTTAAGGTACGGTAGTATGTATTCACTTATTTTATCGTAATAATCAATCAAATCTCCCTTTGTTAACACCTTGTGATCTTTGGTTTCATTCCAAAAGATTTTGTCAAGATTAGAGAATAATCGCTTGTTACTGGATTGTCTATTGTTAGCGGTTGAATTTGATTGTTTAACATAAGGAGTATGATAAGTAGTTGCATCATCAGAGTGTCGAATGACTTCGGATAGGTGTTCTTCCGTCTCAATCCTACATTCATTAGGTGATTTATCTTCTCTTAATCTCAAGAATATAGGCGCTCTCATAATTCTGTCATTAGTCCAGCCGTGGAATTTCACTTCTGCTACGAGTTCTGGTCTTACCCAAACCGGATCTCTATTTGTATATGGTACGTATCTAATAGGACATGAATCACTCTTTATTTGTTCCAATTTTTCGTATATTTTACCAAGTGTATCAAAATCAAATCCACTACCACTATGACCTACAAACACTAACTCTTCTCTTTCGTTATACATTGCCAAAAGAAGTGACCCAAAATAACCTTGTCTATTTCCTTCCCCTTTTGTATATCCTATCACTACACAATCCTGAGTTTTTATATTCTTGATCTTTAGCCAATCTGCTGATCTTGTTCCTTGTATGTATCTGCTAGATTTCCTCTTTGCCATCATTCCTTCAAGATTGAAATCTTTTATTTTTTCAAATGTTTCTATACCCTTGTCTTCAATAAAATCTGATATTCTGATTCTATCATTTGACATAATCACATTCGATAAGGTTTGTCGTCTCTCTACGAAGGGCAAGGTTTGGACATTCCTTCCATCGATATAAAGGATATCAAAAAAGTAGTAGGTTGATGGTATTTCTTTAGCCAGTCTTTCGATATCCTTGGAATGATCTACATTCATTCTTCTCTGATGTTCTTGGAAATCAGGAAAACCCTTTTCATCCAGTATAACGATTTCCCCATCAAGTATTGTTGATTCATTACAGTTTATAGCCGACTTTAATGGAGACAATAATTCGGGGTATCTGTGAGTAATTAATTTATCATTTCTGGACTTTAGCTCAAGAATTTGTTCCTCTTTATTTAGAAAGAGAATGACACGAACTCCGTCCCACTTTACTTCAAACGCCCACTCGCTACTATCAAATGGAGTGTCTATCAGTGTTCCTAGCATAGGCTTACAAGTTGACGGAAATTTTTCAATACGATGATCATGTGTTAGGTTTTTTGTTTTCTTTGTTCTATTCTGTCTGTCATTACGCCCAAGTTTTTTTTGTAATTTTGTTTTCTTTTGTTCTATTTGATTACGGTCACTTTCTTCATGTTTCTTACTTCCTAGATCTTCGTTCTTGCGCCTAGTTAAAACCGAATCAGGTCTAGATATAGTCAGATCTTCGTCTGAGGTATATTGATCATTTCCTTTTATCAAAAGCCATTGATTGTCTTCTGCTTCTTGTGTCTTACGCCTAATTAACGAATATCTTCCCTTTAACTTTTGACCAGATAATGTGATTATGATCTTGCCGTTTTGTAGCTGATCGGAGAGTTCCTTATCTGTACTATAAGTCCCCATATCCCACACAATTACTGTGCCTGCTCCATAATTTCCTTGAGGAATAACCCCTTCAAAAAGTAAATAATCAAGCGGATGGTCTTCGGTCATAACTGCGAGTCTCTTCACTTTCGGATCAAGAGAGAAGCCTTTTGGTACTGCCCAGGATTTTAATACACCATCTCTTGTTTCAAGCCTAAAGTCATAATGAAGTCTTCTGGCATTATGTTTTTGTACCACAAATCTCATACTACCACTCCTCGTCCTCCGGTCCGTATTTCCTACCGGTTCTGGAGTCTTCATAAAATCTCTTTTATTATGATATTCTCGTACAGACAATTTGATTATATGTTGAGTCGAAGTTTGAATTTTAAGTGCCTGTCGGCGAGGTCAGTCCTCCTTATTGGGTATGAAAGCCATGGAGAAGATATCACATTTCCAACATTTCTAATCCAACTATCTTTTCTTAGGTCTTATCTTTTTTCTTGACGAAATAGTAGCTGTGGTAAAATTTCTCTTTGCTATTTTCTGAATCTGGGACATCTGAGTTTGTAGCTGCTTTATCTGTAACTGTAGTTGATTTATCAATTTTGATTGTCCTTTTGTTGATTGTATATCCTTCTGGATAGAGTGCAGCCGTATTGTTATCTTATCAAGTTGTGTCGCTTGTCTTTTTAGCTGCTTAGTCGTATCTGCAGAACTAGTTTCATCCCGTCGCCTCTTTCCTGAAGATTTGCCCCTAGATGACACTTTAGGTTTTGTGCTTTCGTTTAGATTGTACTTTCCTTTAGATGATGACACTTTAGGTTTTGTAGGTTTGGCAGCAGTAGCAAAAGGCAACAGTATTTCTTCTTTTTCTTCTTCTTCATTTTCTGGCAATGCCCTAAGTTGTTCGTCGTTAACTATTGGTACTTCTTCGTGAGGTTCATTTGTGATTGGTTCAAATTCATTGTCCTCCTTTGTTGTATTTTCTATATGTCCGTCTGATTGCAATGCTGATATCTTTACTGATAATTGCAGGGATTGTTTTTATAGTTTTAAATTTGATTCGAAGATTGTCCCCTCGTTAAAGCCGTAGCTCGTATTGGTTTAAGGTCGACCATATTTAGACATTGCCTGGGATACCACCTCCCGAATCGAAATAATAATCTGATTCAAAACTTATGTAGTCATGACCTGATAAGATTTGAGAAAGCTTATCTGCACTTTTTTAGTCCACTATGTTGATTTGTAATCTCCATGAGCGTACATCATCGACTATCTTGTAGACATAGAACGATAATAGTGTCAATTAATGTACAAATGTGCTTGATAAATCGTCACTAAAAATAGTACTAAAAGGCTTTTAATTGATTCATCATATTGGAGAATGTTCTGTATCTGTATTTCCATCCTAGGGGTTTGTTAGGCCCCTTGGATGTACGAGAAAATTAACAAGAAGGGTTGAAGGATAGTCAAGGGTCGTTGAATAGACCGCCACTTCTCATATTCCAAATCGCTTATCTCCGCTCCGCATGCAGTTGAAATGTTCTACATACTACTATAGATTCACAGGTGCAAAGGGGTACGGCTACGATGAAACAATGGTTATTCAGTTAATCAAATTACTATACACAACAGCAGGTAGAACAACATCAACAGAACAGTAAACAGAAATCGCATCGAGCAGATAACGTCTCACATTAATAGCCGATTTGATATGATAGACACACGACAGAAATGTCCAAGACAGAGACTCACAGATTTGTCATGCAAGGAACCTTAACAGGAAAACTTGCCACGGTTAAAAAAGAAGGAAGTTCTCATGTCGTCTTTGGTTTGTGGTGAATAATAGGAATAGCAAAGGTAGGTAGATGATATTTTTTTACCACCGGATTGGATCAGTCAAACATTCACCGAGATTAAAGGGTAAATATTTGTGTAGACGATCAGGTACCGCCCTTTTCATTCGTAACAATATTTGGCACCGCAAAAATATTCCCTTACAGACAAAAGGTTCAGATCACTGTTTCCGCTACCTAATCGATGTGTCATGTTAGAACATTGTTTTTCTAAATTTAGGCTTCCTAAATATTGGTCATCTTATGTCAGATGGAATGATTTCTGAACCAAAGATATAAAGCAAACCATCGAAAGATCCGATAAGCATCATATTACTTGCAATGGTCCAACATATTCATCGTTGGAAATTTTCAGGTTTGTCTGCCCGTATTGATATCTATGCCATAGATGTGGGAATCAAGGGAACCAAAAAACATTATGCCATCATATTCAGAGAGAGATGGCGATGACCATATTTTATCTTCTGTTTCGAATTCCCATATC
>JASHSN010000347.1 GCA_030038695.1 Nitrososphaeraceae archaeon | reverse complement strand
AGTAAAATAGTTGAAGATGAATTAATCGGCGCAGGATTATATCACAAAGTGTGGCAGGCATACGCTTCAGTGGGAGATGACAGGGCGGTCGGCGTTTTGGGCGATCAGCGCGTCTATGGTCATATCGTGATAATTAAAATTGTAGAATCCACCGACGCGATGACTGCTGATTGGGCTAGACTACCGTACGAACTCATTAGTAAGATGAGCGATAGGATTACAAATGAAGTTGAAGATGTCAGTTGGGTTAGTTACGCAATCTCAAGCAAACCGCCGGCAACCATAGAGCCGCAATAACCTTATGGAAAGCCTCTCTCGAAATGTTCGAGTTCTCCTAATACCACCCTAATCTAATCTTGAATCTAAGGTATAAAAACAAAAGATATCGAATTACAAGATAGATCTTGTTGCTAGTAAACTTGCGAATTCTCAGAAGGCGGTATTTCAGGAAAGACATAACCCATAGCTATTGTCAACATCATCTTCTAATTAAATCATCCATCGATAGTATTTTGTAAGAATGGTCAGTATTCCTTCAAATGAAGAATTTCAATAGGTTGCAATGATGAATCCTGGCTCAGATTATCACATACATATACAGCAAAATACGACTTGGGCGAACGGCATATCTTTATCCGAGGGCAGTTTTCATACAATTGATTATGATACCAATTAACCAACCTTGGATCAGTGAGGAAGAAAAGGCCGAAGTATTGAAAGTTTTAGATGACAATGTTCTTACATCCGCAGCAAAAGATGGTGGCAAACGAGTTCAAAGTCTTGAGCGACTTCTAAAAGATTATCTAAATGTAAAAAATGTTGTATGTGTGAATTCCGGAACCGCTGCGTTGTATTCTGCATTACTTACTATGGGGATTGGTCAAGGTGATGAGGTATTGCTACCATCATTCACATTTGTTGCAACTGCAAACTCCGTGGTGGCGGCCGGTGCGAAGCCCGTATTCGTAGACATCAATAAAGAAGATTATACTATGGATATCACCGACCTCAAGACAAAAATTACGAAAAATTCAAAAGCTATCATCCCAGTACACATATACGGGCACCCTGCCGACATGGATGAAATTCTAGATGTTGGGGCTGCGCACTCAATAGATGTAATCGAAGATGCCTGTCAGTCGCTCGGCTCTCTGTATAAAAAAAAACAAACAGGAACGATAGGAAAACTTGGGTGTTTTAGCTTCTACGCTAGCAAAGTATTGACTGCTGGTGAAGGAGGTGCGGTAGCAACTAATGATGACAACTTGGCCGAGATGATAAAAATGATTAGGAACCACGGAATGGTCAAAGGCTATGACACTCGTGTTTTAGGCTTGAACCTTAGGCTTCCAGAACTGAGCGCTGCGGTTGCCATTGCCCAAATGGATAAATTACAAAGGATGCTGGACCTTCGCAGAAGGAACTCTAATTTGCTGACAAGTTTACTAGCTCCCTTGGCTAAAGAAAATAGAATAAGGATTCCACGGGAAACGGCTGAAAAAAAATTCAATTGGTACTTGTTCACTGTTTCTTTTCAAGAGGACCATGTTCGAGACAACATCCAGGAGGTACTGGCGAATGCCAAAATTAGTGCGACAGTATATTATGATCCACCGGTGCATAAAACCCCCTACTATCAGAGATTTACTTCAACGAAAGGTCTTCCAAACACAGATTGGGCGAGCAAACATGTTCTCTCACTGCCAGTTCATTCTTTCGTAGGCGAAAAAGAGTTAGAGGATATTCGAAGTAGTATCGAAAATACGATCTGATATTGATTTTTATTACTTATGACTCCTAAGGACAGACGTTGCGACTAATAATTTATACAGGCAAGGGAGGGACAGGAAAAACTGTCAGCGCTTGCTCGACGGCAATAATGCTTGCCGAGAATAAGTACAGCACATTGCTGATGTCTTCTGATCCCGCTCACACCCTAACTGACGCTTTAGTCATGCCTGATCTAGGCTATGAAGCAAAGGAAATTCTCCCGAATCTCCAGGCACTTCAGATCGATCCATTAACTGAAATGAACAGACAATATACGACGATCCTCTCCTACATAGCGTCTTTGTTTCATGCCAGAGGGATTGATGAAACTTTAGCATACGAGCTTGCCATGTTGCCCGGGATGACTCAATTATTTTCATTATTGAAAATTGAAGAAGTTGCTCGGACAAAAGCGTATGACACGGTAGTTCTTGATATGGCCGCGTCAGGCGAAGCATTAAGGTATCTTTACTTTCCTAAATTGGTTGGCAGCATTGGAAGAAAACTTACAGGACTGGTAGGAATGTTCAGCGGCTTTGCACGAATATTTCAGCCTCTGTCAAAATTACCTACGCCTCCACAAAATGTCATGCAAAATGAACTAGAATTACTTGCAAGACTTGAAGAACTTAACATGATTATGAGAGACCAGAACATGACAAGCATTAGGCTAGTTGCCAACCCGGATACATTTAGTATCGAGAATGCTAAGAGAGCATTCATGTCTGCCAGTCTTTACGGCATAAATGTTGATCTTGCAATAATCAATAAGATTTTACCCACAGGAAGTTCAGATATTTACTATGCTCAATGGGCAGACTTTCAAAGAGTAAAGATAGAAGAGGCAAAATCGAACTTCTATCCTCTGCCTGTAAAAGAGGTTAAGCTACATGGCATGGAATTACGAGGGATCGAAATGTTACGAGAGAATGGCAAATCAATGTTCGAAAATCAAGATCCAGCTGATGTGCTGTTTCGCGGAAACGTATTTAACTTTACCAGAGAAGATTCGTTACTACGAATGACAGTCAAAGTTCCCTTCACAGAGAAGGATGATTTTGATGTTGAACGTCATGGTGATCAGCTCACAATAAAGGTGAAAAATCGAGTCGGTTATGTAGCTAATACAATACCGCTGCCTGTTGCCACTGCTGGGATGAAACTTTCCAGAGCAAAGTTAGAAGGCAACGAGCTTATAATATTATTTGAAAGAATTGCATGATCGATCTAATCATCGCAATCGGTTACACGTATGATTCTTTTTTATCATTTGGTTAACACACCAGCCTACCTGACTACACTGTCTAACAAAATTACGTATAGTAGGAATCGTTATTGTTCATTAAGTATTTAACTACTATAATTCGGCATCATTTGATCCATTCAGGCAAACAATTGGACTAGACTCACAGATATGGCCTAGCCTGGAAGACGCCGGTTCTAGTAAGGTCAGAAAACACTTGGAGGAAAGGAAAAGATGAGCTTCTTGTATCAAGATATTATTCTAAATTTCGAAATTTAAAGGAGACTATTGCGGAGTATTATAGAACTAAACGTTTCAGATTGGATATAACAAATTACCTGTTGCGAAGTATAACTTAACTGAATTATGTTAAATGGTATAGTTTAGAGTCATAGCAGAGCTTATAATCATAATTTTTCTCAATGTCTTCGAAGAATTTCTGTACTGCCATATTAGGAGTTCCGCATAACAAACAGGAACTTGGTAGCTGACCAAATGTTGGCAATCGTCTCGCTCCCTTGTTCTCCGCTCTCCGAGCTCTTCTCCCTTGTTCTTTGTAAAAGATTTAATTAGTTCCAATTTGTATATTGCCTTTGCGAGAGCAAATGGAATTTTTAACTAATACCATTTGACCTGAATAGTTTCTCCAGCCAATGACATACATCTTCTATATATGCATTTCTCTTGTCCTATATGCCATGAAGCAGGAATTATGACTTTAATCTCTGCTACATCCTTCCAGAAATAGCATTCTTAGTACATTGTCATTACATATACATCATAAGTGACGAGTGCACGATCCGTGCATGAACCATGCATGAGCGTATCGATAGAGTTCACCTTTGTGTCAGAGGAAATTATGGAACCCGAGGTTGCGGAAAGAATTGAAGATATGAGTTCTGCGAGATACTTTTTGAAGTGTCCCTTTATCGGCAGTTAGATTTTGAAGCTCAACTTGAATTGCAGTCGATGCTTCCCCACGCTTTACGTTGTAAGCGATATACTCAGGTTGGAGACCGTTAGTCTTGCACTTATTGTAAACTTCGGAAACGAGGTGACCGAAGTTGTCCTCAGCTACGCCTATTTCTTTCATAATACTGGCGAGTCTAAGCCAGTATACCAAAGCGCACCCAGAAACCGTAATCCTTGATTTTCTCAGCATTATTCCAATTCTCAAGGCATAAGCATTAAGAGAAGTTAGGGCGTTCCTCCACTCACCAATTATACGATACAAATTACCTGTTGCGAAGCTTAACGGAATTATATTAAATGGTATAGCACGTATCTATCCATCAGTTCACATATGGTTTATATAATATGTAGACGCGATTAATTGACAGATTGATATGCCAATAGATCCAGACTTTCCAAGAAATCATCAAGTAATTGGTAAGCATATGCTTTCTGACGGAGAACATTATCACTATGTGTGGGGACCGGGTAAAACATCAGAGGCAGCTGAAAATGAAGAGGTAAAGGCGGCTTATGGTTCAAGAAATGAAGAACTCGTACCTGCAGGTATACATGGGACCATGGTCGCAGTTGATTGGGACTCGTGTGTAGCAGACGGTGCCTGCATAGAAGCTTGTCCAGTGCAGGTCTTCCAGTGGTACAGAACCGAACAGGATGTGCCCGCCACTGAGATGCGCAATACCACGAGTGCTGGAACTGGTAGCACGGTAAAAGAGGAGAGAAGAGATTACACAGATAAAGCCGATCCTATCAGGGAGCACGACTGTATATGGTGCATGGCGTGCGTCTCGGTTTGTCCGCCTCAGGCGATAAAAGTAGACCAGTCTAATCTCGAATTCCACGAAAAAGCGTCAGGTACATTCAACGAAGCCCTCTCAAAAAGTAGTGCACCGCCTCCACACGCCCATTGAGCTCTGCTCTTTGGGGATAGTTTCTTTCAAGTCTCAGTGCTGATCTCTATCTCCTAATACAAATCGTGGAAGCTCCAATGATCGCTGAAATAGGAAGGGCGTCAAGTTATATACATATTCTGTAATCGTGTAGATAAACAGTGAATCGAGAGACTCCACGCATTCGTATAATTCTTCCTGAAAATATCTCCGAACGAATAGATGAATTCTTAGTCGGAAAACTAAGGTTTCCGTTTGTTGAATGCCATGAAATAATGTGTATCCTGTTCTTGTACGGAAAATCTAGTGAATTTGACAATAGCGGATACGAGTCATTGGACTTGGCAACAAAGACTGTCAATAAATTCTTGTGGGAAATTGAAAGCTACAAGAATAGCTCCAAAACAAAAATGAACACGGAATTTATACGCAGTGGATATTTTCAGAGAGAACTACAGATCAGAACCGATGTCCAACAAGCTGTTCACAAGGAACGAATAGTTAACGACCCTATTATGTTATCAAGTTGCTTCATGCAACACATCTCTTACTATAACCAAGAATTCTTCTTCCAGATTTATGGACCACTAAAAAAATCCGAGCTATTGAAGGATTTAAGAAGCTATCTCGAAGATAGAACGATAATGTTAGGCTTCAACAGAAAGGATGAGAACTCCTTGCCATTTCAACATCCTATACTGCCTTTATATGTATGGTTAAGAAAACACCTGATTGAATAAAAGTGAACGAAAACAGGCGTGTGCAGCATCTTTTTCTCTCAAGTCACATTTAGGACAAAGGACGTACAGTTTTATGTTCAGGTTCTAGAGTAAAGCTGCGCTTCTTGGCGACCTCAAATTAGCCTCACTAGTTTGCGTAACGTCCTATCAACATTTTTAAGAATGTTTAGGAAGTTGACAATGATTTGTACAAAGACGTCTCAATAATAGCAGGACCTTCATCAGTGGATCTGGCGATCGGAATCTCGAAACACCTAGATGCAGAATTAGTACCTGTTGATTTACGCATATTTGCTGATGGTGAGAGCAAAGTCAATGTGAGAACAGTAGAAAAAGATCACTGCGTAATAATACAGTCAACGTATCCGCCTACAGACAGACATCTACTGCAAGCACTGATGTTGATAAAAAGGTGTTCAGAGGACTCTGCAAAAGTGTACACGGTTATGCCGTATATGGCATACTCCCGCCAAGACAGAGCGTTTTTGGAAGGAGAAGTGGCCACCATGGACTTGGTAGCGAAATTGATTGAAGCTGTAGGAACAAAGACGTTCATCACCGTAGACATACATAGTCCAGCTTCGTTATCGTATTTTACCATTAAAGCGCAGAACATCAGCGCAGTTGGTCTTTTGGCGAGATATGCCAAAGTTAAATTCAAAACAAAAATACCAATTGTGGTATCGCCAGATAAGGGAGGTGTTCAAAGAGCAGTGGAATTCGCTAACGAGTTGTCAACTGACATGATTGCATTAACGAAAAGGCGCAACAAGGATACTGGAGAAATTATTATCGAGGAAAAGGAATTAAATTGTAACGTTGTCGACAGAGATTTGATTCTATTAGACGACACTATAACCACTGGTGGAAGCATTGTAGAGGCCTGTAGATTTCTAAGGACGTACAAGCCCAACAAAATCTATGCAATGTGTACCCATGCGGTATTGATTGGAGATACAAAAAGAAGAGTGAAAGCCGCTGGTATAGAAGAAATTATTTCCACCAATTCGATCCCAGGAAATAGTGCGAAAGTCGACCTTGCCGGTCTGATTTCAGGTCAAATCAAGAACATTATTGACTAGAAGAGCTTATAATTAATGTCGAAACGGACTAAATCGACTTGGAATTAGCGACCCAACTGGAAAAACTGGAAAGCCGTAAACAGTATATATTCTTCGCGTTGGAAAGAGCATAGGATACCTACGATAACACTATGGTCGATATGAAATTAATTTTTCTTGGGACTTCTGCTGCAATTCCAACGGCAGAGCGCGGGTTATCGTCGGTTGTAATAAAAAGAGGGAATGAGCTCTTATTATTTGATGCCGGTGAAGGTATGCAGCGAAATTTCATAAGGGCTGGTTTAGGAATGAACAAACGGATGAAAATTTTTATAACGCATATGCACGCTGACCATTGTCTCGGCTTGCTGGGACTGCTACAAACAATGTCTTTGCATGGAAGAACAATGGCAGTCGATGTATATGGACAGAAAAAATTAGCTGAATTTCTCACTGAAAACATGCGTATAATAAATTTCGGGTTGTTGTTCAATATTAACATGCATATAGTTGATTGCGAAGGTGTTGTAGTAAAGGAGAAGGAGTACCAGATAAGCTGCTGCGAAGCAAAGCATGTAGTCCATTCGTTTTCGTATTGCCTCACTGAATTTGATAGACCGGGAATTTTTATGCTTGATAAGGCCAAACGATTCAATATCCCAGAAGGTGACCTTTACAGTAAGTTACAGCACGGTCAGGACATTATCTATAATGGAGAATTAATAAGGTCCAGCCAAATGACTGGGCCTCCAAGACCTGGTAGAAAGATAGGAATATCCGGTGACACAAGACCCACCGTTAAATTACGAGACTTTTTCAGGAACTGTGATCTGCTGGTCTACGAATCGACTTACAATCACGACAAATATCAAAAAGCCGTCGAAAATTTTCACTCTACAGCTAGAGAAGCGGCTATCCTGGCGCAGGAATCAGAGGCAAAAAGATTATTCCTTACACATTTCAGTACGAGATATGAAGAAATATCTGAATTGATTAATGAGGCAAGAGCCATTCATGAAAACGTCGAAGTCGCAGAAGATCTGAAGCTAGTCGACATACCGTATAGGAAGTCTGATTGATAATAACCATACGACCTTGATTTTACTAGTATGGTTAATGACATGTTACTTTCTTGTTAATCAATGAGGGGCGTCATAATGTCGTATATATTAGCTATCGCATTTCGTTCGACAAAGGCATGATTTCGTTTATTCCTATAATGACAGTACTTGTGTTTAGTAGCAGGACTCTGAAACCAGTGGGATTGAAGATGTTTATATCAGTGATAGTTGTTGCACCTGACTTGACGAGCGATTCATAAGATGAGAGATTGGCATAATACACGCACATATACCCTGATTTGGACAATTCTTTCACTATCTCCAATTTTGCGGGTTTCAGGTTTGTCATTTCCCCAACAAGTATTTGCACCGGGCTTTCAAAACTTGAGTCGCATGGAAGCTTCGCAGTCAATTGTGCATTCATTATCTCATACGGTCTCGAGTCGTAAATATGTACCGAGTCCTTTGGTGGAAGATTGAGATGTGATAAAAGAACTGTATTCGAGTCCCTAATGAGGGTGATCCCAGAAGTCTGGGCAGTGGTATTATTTTTTGCATCACGAATTGGATTTGTTGCAGGGCCAATCAACGTTTTTGGACTGATAATGGTAGCCATTACGGACTCAATACTCTGATTGGAGAGTATTCCTTTCGTCTGTATGTGTATGCCTGAGTTGTCTTTATTTTCTTGTTGTGCTATCGCAATACTTATTGATTTGCCTGCTGGATAGATCGATATCGTTAATATTATGGATATTGTGAAGATCGTAAAAGCGAAAATTCGTATATACTTCGCCACCGGAAAATTGCTCATGATTCGGAGAGATTTTCTCTAGCCTAGTAAAAAAGAATATGTGTCATATTTTGTTGATAGATATTTCACATTAATAGGATCTATCCTCCAGAAACTCAACAAGAGTTCTGAAACGGATTGAACTGACTACGTATCTTGGTTTGTTTTTACCGAACCGAGATACACGGTCATATATAACTATGGGTTTCATCCAATAAAATCAAAAAGGTAAAAGGTAAGATTTACCCTACGCTGTACGCAGGGTGAAAGGAAATCCCTAAATCGTATGCATAAAGTAATGACGCGCACGTAGGTGAGCTAGCCGAAGAATAAATGTAAAAGGGACAAAATTTGGCGTTGCGAATGGTTTAACGGAAAGTTAGAGAAAACGTTTTGGAAATACTGGTCAATAGTAATTCTTCAGCTGATGAGGCTGATGAATCGCCTAATAGCTTCCTTTTGATCGGTCTGCAGCAGGTCAAAAGACTCTATAAGTTCCTTCTCTATTCCAATCGTGGCTGAAATCACCGAACGGAGTTTACGGATATCCATCGGAGTAATGTCTTGTATCAAACCTACGGTACACGCACGAACATACTCCTTGACAATCTTACATGCGAAGGATGGAGCGAATTTGCTAAGCAACAAAATCCCTTCTCGCATTACTTCGTAGTTAGGCGCACCTATCGGGATCGACCGGATGTAAGACTCTAACACTTTCGTTCTATTAGGCCCTAGCTCTTCAATAGAAGAAGCAACAAGAAGCCCAGTATTAGTTAATTCATAGAAAGGCACACCCTCCATCTGCAAAGCTTTCGGACCCCGCTGTAAAGGCAGCCTGCCTCCTTCTTTCACAACACCTGATGGAATCAAAACTTCATCAAGATCTCTGAAAATCCCCGAATAGATGTTCTGCCATAAAATGCCGTGCCTTTCAGCGATAATATGGGCTATCGAAGTCCTTGTTCTCAGCTCCGGGCTCTGTTCTGTCGCAAGGTGAGCTATTATTCCTCTTTGTCTTTTCGCCTCGCCTGTGAACTTGTTGTTTCGAGTCTTGAAGGTGTCGAATATTGCAATATTATACTTCTGTGCTTTCAATTAACGTCGAATTCCCTACTATAGACGAGTCTTATGATAATATTTTAATCTGTTGGTATTTGGATATAATTCTGATCTAGGAATAATAGGTAGAAATTCCGCTAAGGATTACAAAAGACAATCAAGCGACAAGACAGGAAGGCTTATAACACTATACGCCAAGACATAACAAGGAAAATTTGGAAATAAAAGACGGGCTGACGTTTGACGACGTTCTCCTTGTCCCTAAAAGATCCCCGGTTATCTCGAGATCACAGACAGACCTTCGAACCCGGCTTTCTACTAATATTTTTCTAAATATTCCATTGATTAGCGCCAACATGGACACTGTTACAGAAGCCTGCATGGCTATTGCACTCGCCAGAGAAGGTGGTATTGGCATTGTTCACAGGTTTATGACAATCCAAGATCAGGTAGATGAAATTCTCAAAGTGAAGCGTTCTGAATCAGTCGTTATCGAACAGCCTTATACGATCAAACAATCAGCCAGCATAAAGGATGCAAAAAAAATGATGATGAACTATGGCGTATCAGGACTCCTAGTAGAAGAAGAAAAGAGACTTGCTGGCATCATAACGCAACGTGATATCACATTGGAAAGAAATGAGGATACTAGCGTCTCAGACTTGATGAGCAAGGATATGATTACTGCGAAAGAGGGGACGACGATAGAACAAGCCAAGGAAATCCTTCACAATCACAGGATCGAAAAACTTCCAGTTGTTGATCCGACAGGCAGGATTGTGGGTCTCATAACAAGCAAAGATATCTTGAAAATGGAACAATATCCATGCGCCTCTAAAGATAAAAAGGGTAGATTACTAGTTGGAGCCGCAGTTGGAGTAAAAGGTGATTACTTGGAACGCACCGAGTCACTCCTAGAAGCAGGGTCAGATGCGATAGTTGTTGATATTGCACACGGTCACAGCGACAATGCTATTAATACGGTGCATATGATTAAGAAGGCTTTTCCAGATTGCGAACTGATAGCCGGAAACATTGCTACGGCCGAAGGAGCTAGAGACTTGATCAAAGCTGGCGTGGACGCAGTCAAAGTTGGAGTGGGCTCCGGATCCATCTGCATTACGAGGGTAATTACAGGTTCTGGCGTCCCACAATTAACAGCCGTTATAGATTGTATGAAAGTTGGTAAGGAGTATAACATCCCAATAATCTCAGATGGCGGAATACGAACTTCTGGTGATTCGACAAAGGCTCTGGCAGCGGGGGCATCCACAGTCATGGTGGGAAGCTTATTTGGAGGAACCGACGAGAGTCCTGGCAAGACAATTGTCAAGAACGGAAAAAAATTTAAAATGTACCGGGGCATGGCTTCATTTTATGCATCGTTGGGCAGGAGATATAGGGAAGATGAGGGACATACAATAGACGCGAATGATCTAAATGATTACGTGCCTGAAGGTGTTGAGGCTATGGTTCCATACAAGGGGAGTGTCGTTGATATTATCAGACAAATAGTAGGTGGAATTAGGTCAGGCCTAAGTTATTGTGGTGCAAAAACGATTTCTGAAATGCAAAATAATGCGGAATTCGTAAAAATCACACCTGCTGGCTATATTGAGAGCCAATCTCATGATGTAAATGTTATTTAGATGCCACACAATGTCATCTGAACAAACTGTGGGACTTGGGAGATATGCACTGATCTAATATCATCTCACACCGAATAATGGGTTATAGGTCGGCCGGTGCATAGACCTTGATATATTCTAATTCATGTTTGCTAATATTGAACTTAGTTCGGTATGACATCCAAGCTCTTGGTATATTAAATTGTTTAATAGTGCAAAAGTCATGTTAGGGTTCAATGCGGACTGTAATGTTAGGAACAATACTGATTTCCGTGGGTTGAGTATAGTAATGCCGTCCCCATGAAACTGTGATATCTGCATAAATTGTATTATCCCCAGTGGTAAATTGTTTTGTGTCCAGTTCGAGCGTTTTGTTGACATCAAACATTAATGATTTAGCTTCCGCAATTGTTTTTGGATAAAACGGATCATAATCTCTAATAATCAATACCCATATGCGACATGGAATTTTTGGACTGCGTGCCCAGAAGATGGACGCCTTCCTC
>JASHSN010000346.1 GCA_030038695.1 Nitrososphaeraceae archaeon | reverse complement strand
CGTTATTAACATTACGGTATATGGATTTCTCTTCCATCCGATAAAACCTGAAACTGCACAATTCACGATGGTAGTAGCAAGAGGAGGAAGCCTTAATGTTATTCTACAACCCTCTCCGTTTCCAGTTATAAAAGGATCACAAACAAATCTCAAAGTTAGCTTTGACCAAAAAGGAAGTAGTGCGGTACAACCCCATGTCGATTACGATCTCACAATTATGAAGGATGACAAACAAGTTTTTCAGTTATCAAACAGCACAGGATATCCAAACCAACCGCTGCATACTACTGAAGGTGTCGTTACCATACCTTATACCTTTCAACAAGAAGGAACTTACGTTATTAACATTACGGTATATGGATTTCTCTTCAATCCGATAACACCTGAAACTGCACCATTCACGATAAATGTAAATTAGTTGGTGTTATTATACCGGTCTTGTCTACATGTCTATGGTAAGAATGTCCCCAAATACCATGAAGACAATTCTCAGTAGGGCAGAATTAGATGTCCACGACTGAATCATCAAAACCTTACGAACCCTTCGCAGAAGGATTGAAGCTAATTACTACAAGATCAAACTATATCAACAGTACGGTGAGTTATACCACGATACACCAAATTCCATTAGTTGTAGATGTTTTATCATCAGAAAGGATAATAATGAGTATGACTATCCGTTAAAGGATAATATGAAAAAAGAAAGGTATTTTTCTATAGGTTCTTTTGTGGCATTTGTCGTTTTTGCAAGCCTACTCTTATCTAATATTAGTACCACTTCCTTCTTTGTCCAAAAGCAGGCATTTGGATTAGAAAACCAACCTCAATCTACGCCTTTCCCTGGAATGAATTTAGCAAAGCCCATAGATGTATGGAGTAAAAACGGCGTTTTGAAAACTACCCTAGTAGCAGATTATCAAGTGGGGAAGGTTGACAACAAGTCGATCACTGCGGAACTCTACAATGGCTCTCTTCCAGGGCCAACTTTGCATGTCTATCCTGGAGATAGAATTGAACTTAATTTGATAAATAATCTCAATGACCCTACCAATCTCCATTTTCATGGATTTCATGTGTCTCCTGCAAATAATTCGGATAATATATTTCTTGAAGTGCCTCCGGGTAAGACACAGCATTATTCTGTCTATATTCCAAAAAATCACCCTTTAGGTACGGATTGGTATCATCCACATTTACATGGGCTTACGTATGCACAAGTTTCGGCAGGTCTGTCTGGGCTGCTTATTGTTGAAGGATTACAAAAATTATTGCCAAAGCCGTTACAGAATATCACAACACACAACTTTGCCATTAGAGATTTTCCATTTGATAGTTTATTCACTACTACATATAATATGAGTAATACACTTACAGGTCATGAAAGACTAATCGTCAACGGAGAAATCAATCCCACAATCAACATTAAATCCGGAGAGACTCAGTTATGGCGTATTGCAAACATCGGTCCTGAAAACTACGTCTCAGTCGGACTCCCTGGCCACAAATTCTATATTATAGCAGAAGATGGATATCCGGTTTGGAAGGTACGGCAAAATGATACTCTTTTTCTTCCTTCTGGAAAGCGGTTTGATGTATTAGTGACTGGGGCAGGCAACGAAACATTTGGCGCGAGCGCCGCGACCCATTACGACCCATTAAAAGTTGTTAACGACGCATTTAATGACCATCCGTTAGGAACAGTCATTGCGACTATGAAAGTACAAGGTAACCAAATTGTAAAACCTGTAAGTATTATTCCAACAACTTTAAACTTTCGGGGGCCAGGTCAAGGAGACCTCAGCAATGCGACTATTGCTGCTCACAGAGTTCTTTATTTTTCATCAAACGACAGAGATTGGATATACACGATAAATAACAAGACGTTTAATCCTAACGTAGTAAATGAAAAGGTTAAGCTTGGAACTGTAGAGGATTGGAAGTTAGTAAACCTCGACTCGGTACAATCCGGCAATGCGCATCCATTTCATATTCATACGAATCATTTTCAGGTAATGTCAGTTAATGGGAAACCATATAACGCGCACGGATTACAAGATACAGTTATGATTCCAACTCATGGTAACGTGGTTATTAGGATACCAGCTAATGATTTTGTGGGAAAAACAGTCTATCACTGCCATCTGCTGTTCCACGAGGACTATGGAATGATGGGTACCGTCGAGTGGGTGAAATAGGTGAGATTGGCATGTTGAAGACAAATATTTCTCAAATAGTTGCAGTCGTGGCGTTGTTAATAGTATCAACCTTTGCCGTAGCCGGACTCACAGCAGTGACCGTGCCTTCGGAGTCATTTGCGGTAGCGCAAAACCCAATTTCGGGTTGTTTCAACACAATTGGCGAAGGGTATGTGGGGAAGACAATTGGAGATATTCAAAATTGGAATAAAAGTAGACAGAACTTCGTCTCCTTATTAACAACCGACAGCACGATAAAACTTATGAATGAAAATATTGCTCATAATGGTTTTCCAGAAGATCCAGCAAAACCAATAACTGATACACTCGGGATATGGAATTTGTTGAATAATGGAAATATGACTCAGTATGACAGATTTCATTTGTTTTTCAACGAGGTTAATCATAACTTGGCAGCCGCCCGACCAGGGTTTACCCCTGTACAACAAATTGTGCTAAGTAGATGCATCAATGATGCGGTCAGCACTTTGGGCCCTACTCCTGTGTATTAGGCTAGACACATCTTTAGTCAATAAATTGGTGCTCAGTGATAGAAACACCGATCCTGTAGTCGAAGGGATCCGTAGAGAAAGTTCAGCGCCTTATGGACAAATGGAAACAAAAGAATGAAAACTTCGGGATCATTATCGTAATACCCATGAATTGTAACAAACGCTTTACATCTATGCGTGCAGTCCCTATGCATTTAAGAATCCCGGTAGTGGAGCACGCACTACCACTGACACTCTACTGACAGCGGCACGTCATACTGTCGGCATAATCGATCATAGGAATTACGACAGAAACACACTGGGCTTACAACAGAGGAAGTAGAATCAAACACTGTTCCCCAAAATAATGTTAAGCAGTATGATGACATGTGATAAATATTGACATACACGGGGGTATTATAGTTGGAATCACAACCGACACCACGTCCTGACAGAAGTGTAACCCATGTTGGTAAGCTATAATGTCAACTATGTATGGAAATACAACAATAAATTTATTGTGAAGGATATATTGCCTAAACATCCTCTTGATGTCTTTAGATCGCTACTCAAAAGAGATGATGGCAACACGATAAGTAATTACTGATAAATATACCCAACGGGCCATCGCTTGCGGTATCTTTTTACTCAAAAATAGTCTGACCTTTGCCGACAACACAGCTCCATATGTTATGTGAACATTTTGAAAATTTAGGTGTAGATTACCATGTAAGGCAACCCACACCAAGTATGCTAATACAGCCCTACGCGAAGATGACGCATGTGTATCACGCATATGTGTTAAATAAGCATTACGCACCATGATTACGTTCTGTTATGCTAATCTATATGTTCTGAGCGTTACACCATATTTGATCCTGTGATGAATAAGAACAGGCATTTGTGACGAAGCATTTAATAGCTTGAATTATTCCCGATGCATATAACTTATACACTTTATCCGTCTTACAAGTATGTTTTATTCAAAGGATAGATCACTCACGTCTTGTGGTTGGACCTGTAATTGAAACAATACGTGTAGATAATTGTAGATCATCCCTGGCAGGAATCAGGTTATTATGATTAGTATAGTTGTTTGTCACAGTATATGGTACAGCTGCGAGTAGTAATCACATCACAATTCTCGAAGTATACAACTGTAAGATCTATTTTATAGTAGCTGCTATTTTATCTGCCGCTTCCCGTCCATTTGTATACGTTTTTTGGTACGACGTCTATCTTTTCTTATTGATAACACTATCCTAACCCTAACAGTGTCCCGCCACCTGGAATACTTCTCCAGGGAGCGCAGGAGCCACTTCCGACTCCCAAAGTTACAGTGTTGGTTTGTGTCTGTGTCAACCCGATTACATTAGTATATGATGAACGAACATTCAGAGGCGCCAAAGCACTGCATGTTACGGATGATCTTACGAACAGTGTTACTGCTTGGCTAGAGTAGGGATCGAGAGAGAACATGTGGAATGTTGATTGGCCAACTATTCCTAATGGATATGTGGTTTCTGAAACAGCAGCTCCCACCAGCGAACTAACATTTGTCGAAAAAGTCGCTACCAAATTATGGATCCTGACATCGCCGCGATTACTAAAAAAAACATAGACAGGATAGCTAACAAGCCTCGTGATAGGAGCATAAACAGGATCTTTATTAATTGCAGTACCACCTTTCGCATTGGGTATAATACCTTGATCGGAAGGCGAGCCGGAGTTACGCGAATTAGCAGTCGTAGTAATATTATTTGTACCTGCAATACCTGGTGATATTCCAATGGGTTGCGTTGTATTAGAGGGAGGAATTATGCCGTTTACTGCATTAGACTGATTATTCAGTCCTCCTCCTATGGCCTGTGTTGCGGCTATACCACCGGCTAAACTTACATCCAAGATTTCCCGACCTGTTATTTTGAAGATAATTGGAGTCACTTGATTTATAAAATCGAAGGGTATGAATCTACCGAATTGATTATAATAATTCCTGTTAAAGTCGGAGTTATCATTGAACATCAAATTAGGAAGTGTTGTATTTGTAGTAACTGAGAGTGCGCGAGCAAATAAGTCCTGTTGAGCTGCATCTAGAGAATCCAGTATAGATCTTTGATCGAATCTAAGAAAATGCAATGCTAGCATGCCAAGACCTGGCGATTGAACTTTTGCATCTGTTGTTACATCCAGAGAAAAGTACAGAACAATTCCTTGACTTGGGTAAATGTGCCCTCTGTAACTAGACAATGCAATGTTGTAGTTGTTTAAATCATCTGTTATAGGTAGCTGCGCTTTAAACCCTGGAGGTAATTTTAGCGCTGCAGTTATACCAGCTAAGTGTACAACACCTTCATATTGTAATACAACAGCAAGAGTTGAAAATCCTTCACCAGCATCAACTTCTACTTTTGGATTTGCTATTATAGATGGCCAGCTTTCTGCAGACAGCGGCCCCAACGCGGCGAAACGGGTTTCGTTGGCGGAAGTTGCTGCATCAATTTCGCGAGATGTGTCACTAGTAGTCCAATAGGATGTTATAAATCTAAATCGATCTGGTCCTATAACCTTATTGCTCACAAATGAATGATTCAGATTAAAGTTATTTGTATTTGCAATGCTTTTCGATGAATGAATTACAGCATGTTGT
>JASHSN010000041.1 GCA_030038695.1 Nitrososphaeraceae archaeon | reverse complement strand
TATCATTTTCAATTGATGGCTTAATCCCAATCATTCTTTTCCTAATATGAGTAAAGTGTATTTCCTCAACAATCTTGACATATTCAGCTAATCCACGCACTATACCTTGAACCATTCGATACGGAATTTTAAAACCAATCTTTAGAAAAGCAAGAAACCGGACATAACTATCAGAATACTGAAATGGTGCTCCAACCTTACCAATATTCATCTTTTTAATTTCTTTATTAGACGATTTAAGGAAAGATACATCAATCAATACACGTCCACGTTCAATCAATGACTCGTTATAGTCATGCCATGACTTGTTTAATGGCATATCAGACTCACTATAACCTTTATATCATCATATCCCTGTGTGTTATCGAATCCATCCTTATGAAATAAATCAAGAATCATATTCTTCACCTAGTCCTCAGAAATCACGCTAAAAGGCCAATATCATCAACGTGTTCATCCACTCAACCATGTTAAGCCTTGTTTATCGTCAGCAATTTCATATGCTAGAAAGTGAATGTCTACAAATTCTATGCGAGTCGAATTGATAGTATTGCTTCCTTGTCTATATTATATGATTTTCAGCGAGCATTGGGGGTTGATTTAATATATTATTATCCTCCTCCAGACACTACCAGAACGTCTTCTGTCAATCTTGAAAGTTTGCTGAAATATGTTGGATCTAGATCAAAGGTCGCGCCCAATACATTATCAGAATATGCACTAAGTGATCCGGAAATACCGATATCCTGCGGTGTATCAGAGCCAAAAAAGATTGCAAAATGCATATTTTTACCGCTATCAATATTCTCTATGTAGTGGAAAAATCCCGTAGGAACAAAATAAATTTCGCCTGGCCCAACTTCGAATGTATCTACAGTACCTCCGGGACTTAATATTATTAGACGTGCCATCCCATCTAGTACGTAACCCAATTCAGAGCAATTAGGATGCCAATGTGGTTCCCTGATAGCATTTGGTTTCATAGTTAGTGAGAATAACGCTAGTTTACTACCGCTAAGTGTAGGAAAAATATTTGTAGATGTTTTAGCAACTGTACCTCCATTAGTTTGAATTTGCGGAGGAATACCTTCAACATTAAATTTATAGGAATCGGTAATTTTCGGGATAGAGTAACCCGGTTCTAGTACGTTGGCAGGTTTGGATCCTGTTACAATATCTTTGGGAGAGTTTTTGTTAAATCCGTTGAAGAATTTCATAGGTGACTTGATTCCAAAGGTTTTATCCATAACACGATTAGGCATAGATCCCACAGAACCGGATAGTCCTATTGTGGTAGGTCGTTCGATGTTGTATGCAATAACAAATTTGGCCTCTTCATTACTGATATTCTCAATGTCATGCGTAAAACCTTGAGGAACAAAAACTATTTCTCCAGGATCTATTGTAAATGTATGTACGGTGAACGAATCAGCATCTCTCGCAGTATCAGGATATATAGTCATTTCTGCTCTCCCACTTATACAGTATCCTAGTTCAGCAGCGTTTGGATGCCAATGTGGCTCAAGTACTCCTCCTCTATTAAGTCGAATGAGAAATGCTGACATTGCCCAACCACTAAGTATTGGAAAGTTATCAGCGCTTGCAATCGTCTGACTTCCAGCAGCATTAAGAGATTGTGGTGTTGCTGCATCAAGATTAAATGTATGTGGTGAACGACTAGAAAGAAGGCTAGTATTACTCTTGAGGAAACGCGTACTTTTTGTCGCATTTGTATCATTTGCAGTACCTCCAAAGGCTGATTCCGTACTGAAAGGTACGAAATAAGATAAAGTGAATACAGCACCTGCAGCTCCCATGTACTTTAAGAAAGTACGACGCGAAATTGTACCGTCAGAATTCGAGTTATTTTTGGGTGGATTTATTGACATATCACCTCATTGAATATTGAAATTAATAAGGATAATGCTGCCGAAACCCGATCTCCTCATACCGTTGTAATTGTGTATTGCGACTTTCACATTAGAAGAAAGAGTGTCTTTGAACTTGCAGGCGGTCATATGAATAGCAAGTTGTAATTGTCTTCAGCGTCTAATGCTATCCTTACTATATCCTTTACGTCGTCATATCCTTCTATATTCCCAAATTCAACCTCTTTGTGGAATAGATGTAAGGACGTGTGTGGAATACCACACCAAGAAATGAGCCGATAATTATTGCAAGGCATTTGGAGCAGGCAGTAACGCTAATGGTGGAGGTATTGCATTATATGGCGGTGTCACTCATCCAGGTTGCGACATAGCAATAGACCACGATTGTTTCAACCAGCCTGGAAGGTAATTCTGCGTCAGGAATAATCGGATGTTCTTGTGTGAATCACTTTAATCGGGACTTGCAGATATCCCCGGGATTATTAATATAATGTACCTGGGGCTAGATATAGACATGTTTAGAATCAAACAAATCGGAATGGTGGCCATGTTAGCATTGGCCCTAGTCCTAACGACAGCAGTATTATATACACAATCGGCTCAGGCGTTTGCAACACCTACAACTACAACATTATCGGTGTCAACACCACGTCATTTTTTGGGTAAAATCACTATCTCTCCCCTTGATATACATGGGGTGCCTAGGGCTTTTGTATCATTCACAGGAACAGGTGTCCAACCAGATCTGTATGCGACGGCGAACTTCCGGAATATATGATACAACAAATCAACCACCCACCAGTCCGGGTACATATACAGTTCAAGCACACTATGCTGGGAAACCTGGTGACTTTTTGTCATCAGATTCGCCGATAAAGACTTTTACCATGCCATGAAAATTCCAAGCTGACCATAACCAGGAATGTAGGGTGTTAGGTGTCATGTCACTCTGCTAGCTAGATACCCAACAAAGTAGGAGGAACTAGGGCGACGCCTTCAACCATAGCTAGCTTGGTTTCCAAACACTAATGTCCTATTAGCCATATCTTACAACTTCAGAACTTCACAAAGTAATACTCTTTGTAAGATTAAAAATGAGAGCCTATGGACGTAAATGATTAGTCTACAATGCATGGATTGGCAAAGTGTAGTAGACTATGTAAAATGAGAATTGTAGTGATTGATTCATACAACTCCTTGAGAACTTCATCTACACTTGTTAGGGCGGCCTTATTGGTAGACTAAACGTGAATGTAGCTCCTTTTCCATCAGCATTATTCCCAGCCCACATATCGCCACCATGAGCTTCAACAATGCTTTTAGAAATGAACAATCCTAGTCCTGTTCCTGTGAAAGATGTTGAAACAAACTTAGAAAATAACTTCGGCATAACTTCAGGATCTATTCCCGGGCCATCATCTTTTATGTTCACAACAACGATATTATCACGTACTTTACTTTGTCTTTCGATTCTTCCTCTTGTTATTGTTTTCTTTTCTATTTCTATAGTTACAGTCCCACCTTTTGCTTTGTTAATGAATTTAACCGCATTATCTAATAAATTAGAAACAACCTGAGTTATTCGTTCTTTGTCTGCTTGTATTAAGATATCCTGTGGATTGTAGGACAATTTTATATTCTTTTTATCAAGGAACTCTCTTAGCACGGATATATCATTCATGGCATCTAAAATCACATCTTTCAGGTTGAATTCTTCTTCATTCAGTTCCAGTGACTTGCCTTCAATTCTTGTAACATCTAATATATCATTTGAAAGCCGCATTAATCTTTTTGCATTCCTTTTAATAACCTCCAACGATTTTGCTTGCTCTGGATCATTTGTATGAGAATAAAGGGTATCTGTTAGGGCTAGAATAGGCTGTATTGGTGTACGCAATTCATGAGCTGCTATGTCGATAAATTCTCTTTGCATTTTGTGTGCCCTTTTCAGTTCTTCATTTAGTGTTCGTTCATTCCAAAGCAATTCGAATACCGATTTAAAAGATTCTACACTACGTCTGCTGTTCGAATAAATGGTAAATCCAATTGCGTCTGAAAATTCTATGGCGTCGGGTTCTCTGAGTTCTGCCCTAAAAAACTTTTCACCATCAACTATAAAAATACCGTAAAGGGAATTACTACCATTCAAGATCTTAATACCCTCAGCTGCATTACTGTGTATTCTTTTTACAACGTCAGCATTCTCTGAAGATAAGGGGCAGATAATCTTTACTTTTGCACCATCTAATGATGCATGTATTAGATAATCAATAACTCCTAATCTTTCCGCTCTTAACATTCCTTTATCATTAGGAAGGAGATAAAGTGCTTCTTTCTTTACTGATTTTGCTAGATCTGCAAGAATTTGACCTGCTATTTGGTGATCTGTAATAACTTCAAGAAATTCAGGTTCTACTCCTTGTTCGAAGGCTCTTATCTTACCTGCAGCATCGACACCACCTTTCCACAACTGTTCAAAAAAGGAATTAAAGTGATTTACATATGATGGATCATTACTAATTAAGAAACTCTGGCTCATCTTGCCTCCTTCCATCTTTTCTATTGTAAGAGCTACCTGTTTATCCGATACGCCGAAATTCATTGGTAGCATTTCTTTGATATGTCGAACCTGTATTCCAGATTCAAGGAATAATTTCACCAACTCAATGCTATCTTTGTCTATATTGAGAATCCACCTTACTCCATCACCTTTTCCTTTTCGATAGATATCGACTATTCTCTTATAAGAGTCAAAGAAGTAGTCGTAACTCATTTGCATTCCACCAAATGCTGAGCAAATTGATAAATTGTTAGCGCTATTGTTTAGTCGTTTTATCTCTTTGATTATTTCATCTTGGTCCTCTAATAGACTGGTTCTAATAGTTGCTACTCCCTCTTCAATTTCCCTTATCTTTTCTTGTGCTGGAATTGCTTTACTCCAAAAAGTATCAAAAGTATATTGTTGATGTTCTACAATTTCCTTTAAATTACTGTAGATAATCTGTGATGCCACTTTTCCTTTCTCAAATAAAACTATAGGAGCAAGGTACTCCGATTCACTTACCATGAAATTTCCTTTTATTGCATCTAGATGTCGTAATTCATCTACTATCATCATGAGCTCTTTACAAGCAGAAATATTGTCCTTCGTGATTTCAGTCACATATCTGAGTTTGACACCTCTACTTTTAGCATCTAGAAAAGCCTTCTTTATTGGTTCAAGCAGTATGGCTAATTGAGGCCGTGTATAATTCATATAAGTATCAACTTTTACCTTTGAATTAAAGAAAAATTGTAGCTCTGCACCAATTACTCGCTGCTCGCCGCGTAATACCTCAGTTCTCTCTTCTATTGTACCATTTTCCTTCACTTCTTTTTCAGAATCTTTCAGAATAGTCAAGCCAAGGAGTGCTAACGAAGTTACAAATTACTCTTATATAAATCGGCCTCTCACACTGCAGCATGCGATCCACATGTAGCAGCCAAACTGGAGTATGCTAATTTGGCCTGTTTTCATGTACGATATTTATTCCTTGTGTGATTATAATATTTTTAAAAGTTGACTATGATTATCATATATTTTATATCCTCTAATATGAAACTGAGGTAAAAGTTTTATATTGATATTGAGAAGATTATGATAAGTAGATTGAGTATCCGTGGCAGTGACAGTCAGCAATATCATATCGATTCTGAAGTTATGCTAAGAGTTGAGAATCTTTCGAAAGTCTATGTCTCTTCAATGGGTAGTGTAGTATCACTAAGAAACCTTAGCTTCTCGGTGAATAAGGGCGAATTTGTATCAGTCGTAGGTCCTTCTGGAAGTGGAAAATCTACCTTGTTGAATATGATTGGTGCTTTGGATAGACCCACCTCAGGAAAGGTATTTTTGGATGGACTCGATGTTTTTTCACTAAAGGATTCTCAAATTGCAACCGTGAGAAATAATATGCTTGGATTTATTTTCCAATCTTATAATTTGATCAACCGGACGACTGTACTAAAGAATGTGGAATTTCCCGGGATTACAGGTGGTATCAGCGATGGTGACAGAAAGCGTCGTGCGTTAAAGCTATTGAATTTTTTGGGAATACTAGACAAGGCCAAATACAAACCAACTACTCTAAGTGGTGGTCAACAACAAAGAGTTGCGATAGCGAGAGCACTTATGAACAACCCAAAAGTGATTCTTGCTGATGAGCCTACAGGAAACCTGGATACTAAAACAGGTCAAGATGTCTTCGATTTGCTAACACTGTTGTGCAGTCAATTTAAAAGGACGGTAATAATGGTAACACATAACAGGGAACTATCAGCTGCTACCGATAGGTCAGTATACATTAAAGATGGCTCTATCGAGAAGGAGATCGTAAATTTCAAAAGACAGCGTTCTAATCCAAAAGGCAGCGACACACACGCGATACAACACAAAATGAAGCTTATAAGGACATAA
>JASHSN010000345.1 GCA_030038695.1 Nitrososphaeraceae archaeon | reverse complement strand
TACTTACAGAGCAGCAGGACTTTTCGCATAGGCTCTAAGCAAGTGACATGGTTTTAATCAGACGCCTTTAGAAATGTTATCAGGATTCAAAATAGTGACATGTTTGGCAAGTACTGTACGTTTCACCGTCGACATGACTGAAGTGTGTGTTACATGATAGACACGTATGATGCATATCATCTAATCCATCACTGGCGACAAACTTAAAGTTCTCCAAATGCTGATTTTTACATTTGATACATTGGCAACCGCATATAGCCATACTAATTTTTAGTCGCTAGATATTGCCTATTATAAGTTAATGTTAATCTACGGTTTACTTCACCTCGAAGGTCATGTTAAATGTACTGTTTCTGCTACAACTATAGACGACTACTGTGGGAGGATGGTAAATGCAGCATAAGAGAAGAAATGGCAGGAGTAGATATCCTACGTTCAGATAAGAATGGTAAATCTGACAAACAAGTGCGAATTATTAGAGAGTACAGACCCACCCTACCTAAACAGGTAAGCATGACATGGGAAATTCATATGCAATGCTTTTCACTGCTTTAACTTGGCGGATTAAATGATATTTCTGAGATTCAATTTAATACTTCAATTCCGGGCATCTCATTTCCCGCAAGGAACCTGAGAGTAGCACCACCGCCAGTTGACACATGACTAACTTCAGCTTCGGAAACCCCAGCTCTTTTCATTGCTTCTAGCGTGTCTCCACCTCCTACCAATGTCTTGGAACCTCTCCAGTAAGCCAGTGCCATACTTTTTGCAACATTTATGGTACCGTTTGAGAAAAGTCCTATTTCAAACAATCCCATGGGCCCATTCCAAAATATCGTTCCGGCTCTTTTTGCACTAATTAGACTAGAATAGAGCTGTGAAGTCTCGATTCCGATGTCAAAACCGATCATACCGTTTGGGATATTACCCTTGATTAGATTAGCATTGACAAGAGAACTAGAAATCTGTGACGAAGAGGATACTATATGATCTGTTGGAAGGGTTATCATATCGCCATAGTTTGTTAAGGCTTTGGTAACCCAAGACATATGTTCATTATCAATTGGTGAGTCCCCTGTGTTGATACCGTTTGCTTTAAGAAATGTATATGCAGTAGCACCACCAACAAGAAGACTGTTTGCTTTTGGGAGCAGATTTTCCAGGGCACCAATTTTATCTGTTATTTTCACCCCACCTATGACAAGAGTGAACGGTTTTGGAGGATTATCCTTTATCATTGAAAGATATTCGATTTCTTTTTTGAGATTTAGTCCAGCCACTTTGATATCAAATAGTTTTGGTGTTCCGTAGATTGAGGAATGTTTTCTATGAGATGTGCTAAATGCATCATTCACATAAACGTCTGCTAGTGAAGCAAGCTTCTTGGCAAAACCTGGATCATTTTTTTCTTCTTCCTTATGAAATCTAAGGTTTTCCAACAACAGAATATCACCCACGTTCATATGATCTATCTCTTTTTGAACAGAAGGTCCAATACAGTCGGTGGCAAATCTAACTTTGTTTACTGACATAATTTCTGACAATCTCTTTGCTACCGGTGCTAATGAGTATCGAGTATCCTGATCTGAAGCAGGTCTGCCTAAATGTGAAATCAAAATCAACTTGGCTCCTCTCTTGGTTAGATACTCTATAGTTGGAATAGTCATTCTTATTCTATAGTCTTCGCCAATTATACCACCGTCATTGACACTTACATTGAAATCAACCCTTAGCAATACTTTCTTACCATAATATGCTAGATCGTTCAGATCCATGATAGTCGATGGCATTTTGCTGTGTTGTAGAAATACCTGTGACATACCTACTTTCTTTTGGTTTCATGAAAAGAACGTCTAAATTTAAAGATTTACGTTCTTTTTAGTGTGATATTGAACATTGGTATCCAGTTCGCTTCCAGAGATTGTACAGGTGGAATTGACTTCATTGGTCTTATTCCTATACAGACGATATTAATTCGTTAGAATCAGCAATCATTTCTCTGACCTTGTTTGTTACTGCCAGCAGTTCGGCAAGTCGTATTAACGAATGTTGGTAAGCTGCTGTTGCATCCTTCTAATTTAACTATATGCACTATTCCTTATCATTGTGCTTCAGAAACTAAAACAGTATCGTCAGTCAGGATCTATAGTTGTAATGCATGACTTCTTTGTCGATCGAATAATTAAACTACGATCGACAGAAGAATTACTTCATGCCTTGTTTCATCTAATGTATTAGAATCTAACCTAAAAGTGATACTTTGGCTTTTCTTTGGCTATCGTTCAATATTTCTTCGATGCAGATCGATATTTGTAAAGGTCTTGTGCTTAGAACTAATTAGCAGAAGACAAGCTGTGGCAGGAGAGAATTATATATCGTCAGTTATAGATAAGATTATACAACAACGGCCCAGAGTAAAAGTTTCTCAGCGGATCTTTGATGCCATTCTTGGGATCGATAAAGGAAATGGAAAAAAAGAATATTTAATGACAGTAAAATGTAGACTTGTATATTCTCATATCTCCTGATGACTATTATTATCATAGTTGCAATGCAGGAGCACGAGGTAGGCAATTTGAATGTTTTATACACAAGTACCTCGACGAGAAATATGAGGACAAAGCATGTCATCACATCAACAATATTCCGATATAGAATGGGAGTCGTTGCGAGTGAGGATCAATCTTTACAAGCAGATGAAAGAACAGCTGCTTCTACAAATGAACCTATACCATACACAAAGAAAAGAAGAACTAGCAAAATTAATATCAGAATCGATTTAATTACTACGGGTTTAGCGCTGGGTCTTCATCTGTATGAGAAACACCGAATCGGATTATTAAAGAAATTCCCACTGTAAAAAATTCATCGTCTGGAGCGTTCTTTAGAGCTTTACAAAAACTGATGTTGTGAAGCTTCCAATAGCATCAAAGCATGACCTGATGTTGATTAGCCGTGATCTCTTACGATAGACATCTTTCCCATCACAGCATTCATCCCAATACAATGAAATGCACAACAATTGTACCAGATACTAACACGATCGCCAATGAGCTAACGCATAACTATAGCAACTGATGAGTACCTATCAATGTGAAGCTATATCTGATCAATACCATCTTCTGCGACAACCAGTATGTATCAACAACAACTGGCACACATCCGATATAGTTGTTTTTCTAATCCAGTCAAATTACTAAATTCCTTGGCAGCAATTTTCATCGTATTTCCTGTATTAGAAGGGATGAGCTTCATTAGTTCTTGTTATACTTTGGCATGTAAGGCAATCACGGATAATCACATAAGCGCTTGTAAGTATTATGTGATTACTTTTATTCTGGAACAATTATTGCTCTTCCCTCCACTTCTCCAGATCTAAGCAACCCGATAGCTTCGTTTATAGCATTTAAAGAGAAGGCACGCACAATCTGTTTTATTTTGCATTGTTTTGCTAATTCTATCACCTCACATAATTCATTATAATTTCCCCAAAATGAACATTGTACCTGATTTTCATTAAACACTGAGGAAGATAGGGGAATGCCTATTTGATTACCAAATAATCCCACTACCACTAATACTCCACTTTTACTTAGGATTCTCGCGGAATCTCTGATAGTTTCTTCTGCACCTACGCAATCAATTATAGCGTTGACACCTTTTTCTTCTGTGATTTTAAATATTTCACTTTTTATGTCTTGACATTCCTTTAAATTGAGAGTGCGGTCTGCCCCAAGTTTTTCTGCTAATTGGAGTTTCGCATCGCTATGATCTATTGCTATGGTGTTTGAATTTGGTGCCAAAATCTTTGCATATTGTACTCCATAAGTTCCAAGGCCCCCAATACCAACCACTGCTATGCTAGTTCCAGGGCCAAGTAGGTGTCTCACTTTTTTAATGGCCCTATAAGGAGTTAAGCCGGCATCGGTAAGTGGTGCTAATTCTTCGGGTTTTAATCGATATTTTTTATCTACTTTTATCAGAAATCTATATGAAGGCACGAGGATATATTCAGAAAATCCCCCGTCAAATGAAGAAAGACCGGGCCATGTTGCAAATTTGCATAATTGCTCATCACCGCCTTTGCAATGAAAACAAACACCACATCCCCAGCCGCCAAATATAGCTACTAAATCCCCCTTATCAAGAATCCCTTGAGGGACTGAATCACCAACTTCTTCCACCCAACCAGCTACTTCATGACCTGGTGTAATTGGTAATGGTATTGTAAGCATATCCTTCCATTCTCCGTTTATTAGATGCAGATCGCTGTGGCATAATCCTGACGCTGCTACCTTGACAAGTACCTGTTGTCCACTAGTGATACTGGGCTTCGCAATTTTTTCTATCGTCAAAGGATTTTGATACTTATGAATCCTTGCCGCCTTATTGCTGCTGTCTCCTGTATCATTAGCTGCTTTATTGCTCCTGTCTATGTTCGAGGTCATTATGACAAAATTGAATACTTCATAGTATTTTAGTATTCAATTTTGTATTCAAGGCCAAATCTGCTATAAGATTAGAGATTGACGAATATTCGAAACAACAAGAAAAATAAATACAAAAGAAACCTTCAAAACACCTGGCACAGCTGGTCATCTTATCAACTTCAAACACAGATAGGTTATAAAACCAGGCTGCTAGATATTCCAGTTGAGTATATCTGTCCAACTATACATCTCAAACATGTAGTAAGTGTGGACTATGGGTCAACGCGAAGGCAAGCATTAAGTGTCTAGATTGTGGACACATTGATCATGGGGATCTGAATGCGTCGTTTAATATTGTGAAACCAATATCACCTCATATCCTAGATCAATTCGATAAGACAGAGATATATCGAAAGGCAGCTTCGATACGCCTAAAGAGGCAACTGGTTGGGTTCTCGAATTTGCTCTTATCATCTCCATGTCTCTTTCATTTCCATTTTCAAAAATGCAGGTCATGAAATTTCTGACCAAATGGTATGCCGAAACGGTGACAATTTATTACAGAATATATCCGCGAGTAAAATTACAGTTACAATAACAATAAAAGCTATTATCATTATATCAACATTAGTGTATCAGTGTGTCATATGCGTTACATATCATCATGGAACCCAGTATCTGGCTCTATTTTACCTTTTGATTTTTCTCTATCTATAAGTCTGTCGACGATAACAGCTTCTTCTTTACGCCCTTGACTTTGATATTTACTCCTTAAGGCAGAAAGTGCATGTAATCTGGACCATTGATTATCTTT
>JASHSN010000344.1 GCA_030038695.1 Nitrososphaeraceae archaeon | reverse complement strand
GAAATATAAGATTAAAATAATTTCGTCGATACTACTGTGCAGAGATACTGCTACATTTTTGATCTATTACTTAAGTCATCGCTACGAGATGACTTCGTTGAAAGTTATTGGTGTGGTATAGGTGTTAACGGCGGCCGCATTGGAGGATGAGGGATTGAAGCATGGCTCAGAGAAATTATGGATAGTTTGCTTATTCGGTTCATGGTTCTCCTATCCATATTCTCTCCTTTCGGATAAGCCATCTACGCTTTTTTAGATTCTATTGATATGTACCGGTGAAGACAATAGGTATTTTCAGTATAATTTTTTTCAAATGTCGGAGGGCTTCTACATGGCGTGTTATGGATATCATATTTCCACATGATTTCAGTTGATATGTCTAACCGGAGGAATTAAATCGTATATGTGCTTTTACTAACCATAGCCGCACGTTGGATAATTTATTACAATAGTAGTATTACATGGTGGGATTCACAAATGGGATTCGTCCTAGTCTTATTATTATTCACTAGTCATAACATTTGTTGATAAATTCCGGGAATTACTTCCAGCATAGCAGCAATCGCAGCAGTAACAACTGTTTACATCAGGTCCATTAGTAGCAACACAACAGGTACAAGCATTCCCATTCGGAGGCGGCGGCTTCGGCTTCCATCACTTCGGTTTTGGGGGCTTCCATCACTTCGGCTTCTTCCACCACCCTTTCTTCTTCCATCGACATTTCTACTGAGACAACTAAAGACAAAAACTGAAAGACAAACCTTTCAATTTTTTTTATTTTTAACATATTAGTGACGGTTTAATATTTTTAATATATTATTAACGCGATTAGATTCCAATCATCACAATGCATTTATCACTTCAGCAATCACAATTCCAAGAGCAGGACAAAATCCTTATACTGATAGCGTTCCCGTTCCTCTTCCCATTACTATCCCGCTTGTAGTTGCTTATTGCTTATTAATTTCATATTATGGCTTTTTACATGTTATACGCCGCGAACGCTTTAGTTCAGATTCTTGCTGATGAAAGACCTCCGGCACGAATATTTAGATAATTATTCCATGTAGTAATCCACTTCTTTTCGTTGTCTTCTATGTTTATTTTTGTATTTAGAAACGTAATGATTTGTTCTTTTCTCTGTACCTGATCAAAGGTACAACATGGCCCTATAAATTTAGCAAACGCTATAACTGCTTTCAAGTTATTATTCTGATGATGTTCAGATGACCCGTTCTCCTTCATGTATTCTAGGAATTACACTATGATAGCAGAATTGGTAGTATTCGGCACAGAATGAAATTTATTGATTGTAGTAGTCAGCTTTGCAGGCGTCATCGATTTCAATTCTCCCGTTTTTGGGTTTATTGGGTTGTGTAACTGAATTCATGTTTATGATAGATTGGGGCCAGTGGGGTGTGAACCAGAATTGACACGATTTTTGGACATAGATATAAAGATGTCCATGACTCATCTTAGATAAAATCATTCTTGGAGACTAGCATGGCACAATATGTAGTGATTTTCGTAAGGCCTCTCCCCATGTCTTAAGGAGATGGGTCTTCGTATTTAGGTCTTGTCAGCTTACTGCGTTGACAGCGTGTCTCAAGCTGGTGCAAAAGTACGTCTAGAGGACCTAGACATAAAGCCATACCTGATAACGAAGCGTAAGATGGCTAGAATCGAATCAGTGTTTGACTTGTTTATTTCTATGCTTGACTTGCTGCAACCTTTGTGGAAGCGCAATTATGTGCAGGAGAAGAAGTGATTGTTATCGGGGGCCGTAGCTGGTCTGATATCCTTGAACGACGCTTTCATGATATGGAGATGTCATTATCTGAAATGAAAACAGGTCGGTAAAAACTGCATTTAGCATGTCAGCGTTTGTTCTATGTTGGCATCTTACATCTAGGTAACATAGGTACCTGTCTGTAACTTCCTGACTTATATAGTTCCAACACGATGTAGAGGGGTATGATTCAACAGGATCGAGAGCCGGTCTAAAGAACGGGAGGGATAGGCATGGCAAAGAACACACCCATCCTTGTTACAGGAGTTCCCGGAAATGTTGGTTCCGTAGGAAGAAGTGTTGTCAAACTTCTTCGAGAGCGTGATCTTCCAGTCAGAGCCCTTGTACTCCGCCTCGACGAACGATCTCATGCATTGAGTGAAGAAACGGGAGCCGAACTTGTAGTAGCAGACCTCACAAATGGTGCGGACGTAGTAAGAGCATTGCGTGGTTGCAAGTGCATGTATTTTGGCATGAGTATCTCACCCTTATATCTTCAAGCTACGGCTATTGCAGCAGCTGCAACAAAAGAAATCCCCGACTTCGAGATTCTCGTCAACATCTCGCAAATGACAGTCTCGCAGATGACTCTAACTGAAATGACCGAATCACCTCAGCAGCAACAACATTGGCTTTGCGAGCAAATCCTCAACTGGTCTGGGGTGCCTGTAGTACACGTAAGGCCGACAGTCTTCATGGAACACCCTTTCTTCTCCAGCATGGCGGCCTCATCAATTGCCAAGGATGGGAGAATTAGATTGCCATTTGGCTCGGCGCGAACTTCACCAATTTCTGCTAGCGACGTGGCAAGAGTGATTTCCACAATTTTAGAAGATCCCACAGGTCACCGGGGGAAGGTCTATCAACTGAGTGGTCCTCGATCAGAAGACATGAATGAGATGGCAAAAGAATATGCGATCGCACTAAATCGCCCAGTGAAATATGTGGACACGCCATACGACAAGTGGCTGAAGGAAGAATTATTGCCGCTCAATTTACCTCGACATGTCTTTGACCACCTTTCTACTATGGCTAAGCTCCATGCGGAAAATCGCTACGATAGGTTGACGTCGGACGTGCAGAAGTTAACCGGAAAACCACCTATCAGCGTTAGAGAATATGTAACTGGACATCCGGAGGTATTTTCCACCGCTGCAGTCACACGTTAGACAGGCATGATGCATAGGACGTCAGACTTGTCAGGGTATCCATAGTACTATATCTGGCGCTAATTTCTATTTCTAGTCCAGCTATTCCTGTACCTTATCATTTTTTATCTTCACGCGTGATTTTTAACGAAAAAATAAGAAAATTCAATCCGTCAGGGTTGGTAGAAAGTTGTATTCAGGAATTTTACTTTCTGAGAAAAACATCAACATGGCTCAAGACAAGGAGCAGCTATGGGTGAAATTCGGTCCCGCTCCTGACAATCAAATTTTTGCTATCGAGACATCTAGATGAACTCCTCTGAAGTCGATACCAACGAAAATTACGGTTTAGGACTTAAAAAACTGCGAGCTGAAGAGCGCCGTGACCATTTCTAGCAGAAGTAGTTTTGACTAGACGAAAAGTTGGAACAGCTTCGCATGATTGACAGTGCTATGAGATATCCTCGTACGTAACTCTGTCAGGGTTCCTCCCCCAACTGTACGATCTTGTGGTGGTCCTTACTCCACAGGTGTCATCAGTATGCTATATGAGCTGTTCCTTTACGTTACACATTGATTCTCGAAAGGGGACTAATCATGCAGAGGTAAGTAAAAACCACTCAAGCTCCGATTGAGTTTTCCACAGTAATTGTGAATCTGAATTCTACCTCGTATATCCTTTTGCATAATTTGCTGTAGTAACGACCATGTCTGTTGTTATTATCTAGGGATCTGGCCTTAAAGAAAATGGTGACTTTCCTGTCGGTGGAATACTATCCGCCACCGATATCGCCACCGTTATCACCGCCACTTTCACTTCCTCCTCCACTTGACGGGACATCTTGTCCAATTCGTCTATGCAAATAACTCTGGGCCTTTCCTCTTCTACGACAACTAAAATCCGGCTAGTGATTGATGCACTATCCTTAGAAGGAGAACCACAACTGGGACATTATGATATATCTTCAGATGCTAAATTAGTTCAGCATTTTCTACAGAATACCAATTTTAAATATCGTGATTTTATTGTTATGACAATTCAAATGGATCTGCCCCAGTTCCAGCTTGAGTGCAAGTGGTCCATCGAAGCCTTCTGAACCGTCGCCACGACCAGCACGCGAGAGAAAACGCACCAGTTGAGCGCGAGCGTGCGTCCGGCTCGGGTCGTCGCGAGCCTGCCGGCAAGGTCGACATCGATGTCGTGAAAATCCAGAAACTTATGATCGAGTGGATAGACCGCCTTGTAGACCGCCTCCTTGATGGCGAAGAGAAGCTTTGTCCCCAACGGGTTGTCAGAAATCGCACGCCGCTCCCGCGGTGTGGCGATCAGCTCAAGCATGTCCGGCGGCAACG
>JASHSN010000343.1 GCA_030038695.1 Nitrososphaeraceae archaeon | reverse complement strand
ACAAGATTACTGCACGACTGATATAGTATGTTCATTTGACTTATATCGGTGCACAGCGTATTCCAATCAATTCCTGATGACGCAGTCTTATTCGAGCCTTGCTGGCCAAATACCTCGGGAACCAAATGAATCACACTCACCAGGATAATTGATGAAAACAAAATCGTAATTGTTTTTTGCATGATGGATTTTATGTCATAGACCGATAGAGACCAATTTTGACACGATGCTTGAAACTCGCTCATTATGATGGTTTTATCTGTGCCAGAAATTATAGTTTTTTGGTGGGCATGTCCTGTAATGTCTTACTTGGAGCTGGAGGCGCTCGAACATCATTTTGGAATTACTACAAACAAGATAGATTGTAGACCGATAAAATCGTGATACAACCAGGCAGGCATCCATCGACACACGTTTGAGGACTTACGCCACGAGAAGGCTGTAGATGAGAAAAATCCTATCAGGCTGATTTGACCGCCGGTTAAAGGGGCTATGTTAAGTGGCAAGTATACACCAATGTTTACTTCGTGGTCAGGGCTTGAGCGTAAGCATCGATCAGTAAGCACAATTTTTTGCCATCGGACAAACCTAGGCACTTATCGAAGAACAGGTATGGTCACAGACATAATATTGCCCGATCGCCCAGCCTATATCCTTCAAATACCAGGTCCGTGTTCAATCCATCAGGGGCCTTCCAGTTCGTCTCAACTGTTAAGAGGTGTCTACAAATGTGTCTCTTGTGTTCAGACTTCGAAAACTCTTGGCTGCAATCTTTGCAGGTAAATGCCACATGACAGTATCTTCTACCAACCTGTTTACTTGTATGTGAACTGCTGTAGAGGATGATGTCAACACATAGATTATATAAATTGACCGGATGCGTACGACAAATCTATAGCCTATATAGTGCAAGGATCTCATCATAACACCAAGTTTTACCAAACCACACCATTTGTTCACCAGCTGGTGAAAAACTGTAATAGATAACGTTTATCTTCACGGAGATGTCGACGGGTATCAGTCATGTCCCAAGATCAATATCTGCCTCCGTTCAGAAAGAAACTTTCAACCGAAGAGTTCCTGTTGTCGCAGAAGTTGTATTGTGAATTAAAGGGTATGTTGGAAAAATATCATTGGATAGCTCGAGCCGTCAGCATAAAGACTCTAAAGGAATAGCTGTCTTCTCCCTGTCGAATTAAATACATGATAATGACGATGGTATAGTGTCGTCACCTGGAGTTGGGAATGCAAACCTTTCAGCTTGCCGCATCAGATATTTATCATGTAATGAGTCCCAAACTGAGACTCATTGCAGATACAGTCTTGACTACGGTACTATGTGGACTGATAGTCTATGCACTTAAATTACGACGTGACGGCCAGCGTGAGCGAGAGGCCAAGCATGATTAGACCTCATCGTTATTGCTAGCTCTCTTGTTCTATTTCAAATATTACCTTGGAATGGTGTGATAATATAATTTCAAAGTTGGTGGCTAGTTTTCATTTACTGGTTTTAATGGTAATACCACCAAAGAAATTGTCAAGCAACTTTATTACAAAGTCTGGCCGCTCTTCTGGAATCCAATGACCTGAGTTTGGAACAATAATGCCCTGAACATTTTGAGCTAATATCTTCATCCCATACACTACGCTAGACATAGTAATATTAGGTCCTCCTACTGCACTATTTTCTCCTCCTACTGCCAATACAGGCATTGTAAGCTTAGTCTTAGAATAATTCTGGTTTTGAATCACATCTTGCGGAAAAGCTCTATAATACTCAAATCCCGCATGCATACCACCTGGAGCAGAATAATGGCTAACATATTCATTGATATCTGCCTGCGTTATAGCAGCTGGATTATACGCAAAATTATGATAAAACCAGGAGAGGTATATTATCTCTTTACCCTGTACAAGGGCTTCTGGTAGATCGGGTGTTTGATGGAATAAGACCCACCAGAATGGAGGTCTTCCGGGAGGGAAGAAACCGGCAGGCGGGACATCCATTATTACTAACTTCTTTACTTCCGAAGGATGTGCAGCTGCGTAGGAATAGGCTACAAATGATCCGATATCATGACCCACTAGAAAAATTCTTTTAAATCCCAGCTGACTAACGAGTTGATGTATATCCTCAGCTACGGTTTTACCGTCATACCCAGTTAACGGCTTTGAAGAGTCTCCAAGCCCTCTTAGATCAGGTGCAATAACAGTATAGTTCTTGGCTAAGGCTGGCATTACTTTGTGCCATTCATACCAAGTTTCTGGCTACCCGTGTAATAAAACTACAGGATCACCATCACCTCCAATAACGTAGTGAATTTGGACACCATTAACAACTGCCATATGATGAGAAAATGTAGTATTATCAATCTGAAAGAATATACCATTGGGCTGTTGTTGATTGGTTAGAGATGACGATGTCTGATTATTTTGTAGTTGTGCCATTCCAATTTGATTTTGGTTTAGGAGCGTGATAAGAACAGTACTAGCCGCAATAAGAATTAAAAGAAAGATTGTTTTTCCAGAAAAATGTAAGGAAAGACTCCTTGTCATGAATGTAAAACTACTACTGGATATTAAAGATTTATTGAAGACAGGGTGCGTAATTGGTTTTAATCGATTGTATATGATTTCATCCGTGTCAATTTAGTGTATTTATTGATAATTTAACTTAAACCTGCAGAGCATCTCTTCTTCTAGCCAGAGCACGACTAAAATTTTTAATTCTAGAACATGGACATTTGATCTTCCTAATCACACTCCTCTTGTCTCTTTTTATGTTTTAGATGATAAACCATCAGTGACATGCCAGGTTTCTACCATTTTTCCATTTTGAATTCGATATATACTTACGCCTCTGAAGTTAATTATTTTTTTAGCCTGCTGATTTTCTGGGGAAGTTGCTTTTGGTGTCGATGTTGCTTTCCAATATGCACCTACAAGATCTGGATAAGCTTCTGATGCAATCATTGCCTCTACAACATTAGTAAAGTCATCGAAATTATCTATTGCATGCTTAAGGTCATTCTTCGCTCCAGCGAGTCCTTTTCCAGGCGCGCCCATATAAGAGGTTTGGCCATGGTCTATGTAGTCCGTCGATATTATTTCATCTAATATTGCCTCATTTTTGGTATTGTATGCTTCAAAGTACCGTTGAATAATTGCCTTATTGATTTCTACTTGTGACATTGTATCATTAGTATTCACACCGGTATAATACGATATGTATACTACTACACTTCCTTATCCTTATGTTAAGTGTCGGAGGACCGCTTTACTATTCCTTTTTGTAAGAAAGGGCCTTATCTTTCCAAATATCTTTGTCTCCCCATAGCTGTGTCTTCCAAGCAGTAAATTCAACAATTTGAGAGTGGTCTATAAACAAATTAACCTCTGGCCCAAATTGTCTGTAGGCGAAAAGTTTGTTTCGAACGCCTTGACGAAAAGCCTCCCGCTGTTGACGAAAAGAAAATAAAATATTTCCATGGAGGAGAAGAACGACATCGTAGACTGCAAGATCTATTGGGCCCAGAGGGCTTTGAATGTGAAAAAGAGGTGTCTTGGCATGGTATAGTTGCTCATCCAGATGCTACCTATACAGACAAAAAAGATGGCTCGATTGTAGTGGTAGAAATAAAGACCACAGAGTCACTAGC
>JASHSN010000342.1 GCA_030038695.1 Nitrososphaeraceae archaeon | reverse complement strand
CAATCACCGTTCTTAAAGGAATTAAATAAACTACCTTCATTTTGATCATTTATGTCTATCCATTTTTTAATAGTATCACTCTCAGATCTCTTCCTAATTAAACCAAGTAGTCCTTCAAGGAATTGAATCGATTCATTGGTTGGAATTGCTACGTTCATCCAATTTGGCTTTATGATATCATCATTTTTACTCAGCATTAGAAGTTCAATATAAGTTTCTGCCATCAAATATTCTTTAAATGTTGAATGGAAAAAGAGAATTCTTCTCTCCTTCGAAACAAGGATGTCGGAATGGTCACGCAATATTTGCTTTAGTCTGACTGGAGGATCCATGTCCAATTCAAAGAGATCTATAAAGACACTGTTTCTATCCAAGAGAACTTTTTCGCTCAAATTTTCCTTGAAGATCTTCATCAATAGTGCTATTCTCCTTAGAATTCTTTTTTCTTCTAGGTATTCATCTAAGACGAACTCTTTCTCAGTCTTTCCCTTAATTAGTCTGTGTATGAAATTGAGGTAAATGAAAGCCTTGTATTCATTAGATGTTAAAATTGAGTTTTCTTTTAACCCAAGAAGATCATGTTGATTGTATCGATAAACTGAGGAAAGAAGAAATGCCAGCAACGGTTTCCTAATATCCTCCTCACCGATTCCTAAATCAACGGCCTTCTGATATGTCAGATTTGTCTCTAACATTCTGAAGAATTCATTTACTTGTGGTACGGAGAACGGAAGCAGTCTGAGATATTTGTCTGATTCGGTAGCTCCGTATTTCTCGGGGAAATCTGGGTTCAGTCTTGTTGTCAATATGATTTTTCTATTATCGTATTTTTTGAAATCCTGACTTCTTGTTCTAGCAATGAGTGCTTTACTTCCTTCGTTGTATTCATCTACCCCATCAAAGACGATTAGAATTTTTTTATGATTGTCATATGGCGACACAATATTCTGTATCAATTCTTCTACGCTCTTACCATTGTGATAGTTATCTATTGTATTTGTATCGGATACCAAAATAGGAACATAATCTGTATCTTTACTACCGGTCCTTATTCTTTCGACTAGATGATGTACCACTTTGTTTACCAATGATGATTTTCCTACCCCAAAAGGCGCTCCGATTACTAGGTAGGTTGATTCCTCACTAAGAAAAACCTCTATGATTTTCTCAGCATCCTTTATGACATTATTTTCAGCTTCTCCTTCCAATGTTTTATCATCCGTATTCCAATTTTTTTTCATTGAAACTAATATACCATTACGATTCTCCACATATGCAAGTCGACGCTCCAAAGCAAAGTCTGGTCCTTTAATTAATTGGGATGTTTCATTGTATATCCTATCCAGATAATCAATCAATTGCTTTTCTGAGGATGGCAGAAGGTACAAGTTCTTGGGATCTACATCTTTGCGATGATGGATCTCAAAGATATTTTCCCTACCTCCTCCAAGTGCCACTTGGGTTTTCGCTCTTTCAAAAGAGGTGCCCACACTTTTTCCGTCCAGGTTAAAATAATAGAATAAGGGTGAAAATACCAAACCCTCTGATTTGTCGTCGACCAAATCAGTGCTTCCTAATACACATTTTATGTGTTCAGATATTTTTTCAGCGAGACGTGAGGTGTAACATGCGTTAAGGACAACACACTCTATATGTTCTTTATACGAGCTTAGAGCGTTCACAAATGGATCTTCAGGTATAAGTTGATGATCGTCGTCTTTTTTAAGGAAGACGGGTATTCCATCTTTTGATGCATGTCCCGTAAAATGCAAGACATTAGGCGTGAAATCCGATAAAAGAGGTAATAATTCTTCTGCCTGAATTCCATCCCAATTCTTGAACTCGTATTTGCCTTCAAATTTCTCGTTTTTTACTTCTATCCCTTTTCGTTCCTTTTCGACACTAAGAGGCTTGTCAGTGTCTCTAGGATTTGCAGAGATGAAGAGAATTTTCAGTTTTTTTAGCAAATATCCCCTACGCACCAGGTTATTGTAATTAGTCCTGCAAGTGTTACCAAAAAATGACTACATGCGAGTTGTTTCACCAAGATCTATCTACTATGTCTTCCTTTTTCCTTTGAAGCCAGGATTTCTTTTGTTCGTCTTTTACATTTCTTAATTCCTCTTCGACTTGTAAAAGCTCTTCTTGGGCTATTTCAAACTGCTTGTCTATCTGTTGCTGCAGGGAAGTATACTCTTGGCCAGAAATTTGTATTATAGTATTGAAGTCTTGCCTAGTGGTATCAAACCACATCTTTGAATACTCTAACATATCCTCGGGTCTCATATTCAGTAATTTTGATCTGTCAAAGGTAAAAGCCGCTTTAATCTTTTGAAAAACAGAAAGGTCGCCACCAGTTTTTGTTTGATAATTTCGCATTGCATCATCAATCTGCTTTAACATATTAGTGTGTGCCTGTAACATGTTGCCAAAGTGTTCATCCACTATTTTCTTCTTTTCAGATGTGAGTTCGAGCATGAGAGTTATTCAGTCTACTAATTCATAAATTTTTATTAACGGTGTCTAGGATAAAGGCTGATATGAAATTTCCATGCAAACCACGTGAAGCTGCAATGAAGGCAAGGTGTGTAGGAGTGATGTTATTGACACTTCTTTCAATCTCAGTTGAGTCGGATGAAACATACCAAACAGACAATAGGTGCAAAAATAAT
>JASHSN010000341.1 GCA_030038695.1 Nitrososphaeraceae archaeon | reverse complement strand
TAACTTTACAGATCCCTATCCTTGCTACGAGCATGATTCGCTACAAAAAAAGTTATGACTGGATTCAGTCACCTTCCAGCAACCGACTTTTAAGATTCAAAAGCGCAGTAAAATTATATGTAGAAATGAGGAATGTAAATGATCTTTCTGTTCATATCATATCACATCCTCATAGACCTAGTGAAATCGTGATTTTTCAAAATCAAGGAATCAATCTTTTATAGACAGATTCAGTAATCGGTCTGCTAAAAATATGATGTGCGATACGGTGTGATGTTTTTATCCATTAATAGCATCTAAGAGACATTTTAGCTCAGGTTTATTAGCAAGTTTCTTCAGAAAACCTCGCCCATGCTGCCAAGACTTCTTGATGATTTTAGCCAAATTCTCTTACTTTTGGTTTACCATCAGGTCCAATGGTCATTGAATATCCATAGACCATTGGTCCTACTTCTCTTACTGTTCCACCTTGTAGTGTATTATATTCTCTTTCCATCTCTCGCTTGATTTGATCGAATCCCCGGAGCATATCATCCAAGAAACCATCGGCTAGGACTCTTCGAGCATATCATCCGCCAAAGAACTTCACCTGCGGTTTATGGTATTTCATGGAGTTGAGATAATAATTCTCCGTAATGTGTTTCCTCTAGGAGTAGAACAAAACACAGTAATTATTAATTTGCCTATGTCATTTATTTTCATAGAATATTTCTTAATCAATCACATTACTTCTCAGGTTTTGATAGCAACTAGTCTGAAGCCAAGTATTAAGGCTACTCCGATAATAGTAAAACCTGCAGCCAATAATCCCCCCTGCGACTTAGGATTGAGAGACTTTCCTGCTTTATAGAGAAGGAACGCACCACACATTCCAATAAACAAGATCATTGTTGTAACAATCGTTTCTCCGATCGTTTGAACTGACCTGGAAGGGACGATGAACTGACTTGGATTTTGACCTGGTCCTTCTATAATGGAGTTAAATAAACCTGATGCTAGAAGGAAGTACAATACTAAATAACAGACGGCAACGATAAGGGCCAGTTGACCAGTGTTTGGCAGCATAGGCTACCCTCAAAATACTTTCTATAAATAGGTTTGCTAGGTGTTGGCTAAAATATACGAACACAGTGAAGAAGGGAGCGTTTCCAAAGAGCCATAATTCGACCATTAGGAATATAAAAAGCATATGTGATTAACAAGTGGTCACCATTAGATTAATAGAACCATGTTAGGGGCCAATCTTGAAGGGGAAGGGGCAAAGTAATCTACTCCAGCCATGGACAGGCATTTAAAGCTAATATTCGAGGACACAAAACATACGTTGTATAGAATACACTTGTACATCGAAGTCTAGTACTACACCGCTAAATGATGAAACATCATGGCTAAAAAGAAGAGATGGAATTTTACTTACCGTGAGTAAATGCCATCTTATAGTTCATTTATTCACTGTTCGTTACATTTCACCCATGCCGCCCATTCCTCCGGGTGGCATGCCTCCTCCTCCAGGTGGCCCGCCAGCTGACTTACCTGAGGCTATCACATCATCGATCCTAAGGATCATTGATGCAACTTCTGTTGCTGATTTAATGATTTGCTCTTTGACGACAATTGGCTCGAATATTTCTAATTTTGATACATCTGCAATTTTACCGCTTCTCACGTCAATCCCAGTCCACTTCGACCCCTTACTCTGCTTCGCTCGTAAATCTGTAATGGTATCAATCGGGTCCATGCCTGCGTTTTCTGCTAATGTTAGGGGGATCACTTCTAGTGATTCAGCAAATTTCTCTGCTGCTAACTGCTCGCGACCGGATAATGTACTTACCCAATCTCTTAGTCTTGCTGCTGTATATGCTTCTGGAGCACCACCGCCTGCAACTATCACTGGTCTCTCCATTACATCTTTTGTAACAGAAAGTGCATCATGCACTGATCGCTCTGCTTCATCAACAACTCTTTGAGATCCTCCTCGAATAAGAATCGTAACCGCTTTGGGGTGTTTGCATCCTTCTATGAATACCCATTTGTCTGTCTCAATCTTTCTCTCTTCGACAAGGTCGGCAGAACCTATGTCCTTCCCTGTAAGGTCATCAAGGTTGCTTACTACTCGTGCGCCAGTCGCTCTTGCCAACTTCGACATATCACTTTCTTTAACTCTGCGAACTGTTAAAACTTCGTTCTTGGCAAGGTAGTGCTGGGCAATATCGTCTATCCCTTTTTGGCATATGACAACGTTCGCACCTGTAGCCGTTATCTTGTCAACCATACTCTTTAACATTTTATTTTCTTCTTCTAGGAACATATTCATCTGATCTGGAGAGCTGATGTTTATCTTGGCGTCGAACTCTGTCTTTTCGATCTCAAGAGCCGAGTTGAGAAGAGCTATTCTCGCTTTTTCAACTCGCTTTGGCATCCCCCCATGCACAACTTCTTTGTCGAGAACAATTCCCTTGATCAATTTGGTATCATGCAGAGAACCACCAGCCTTTTTCTCAACTTTAATGTCGTCAAGATCTACCTTGGACACGGAATCATTTTTCTCGGAAACCTGGAGACAGGCACTAACTATTAGATCTGCCAGTTGATCTGATTCTCTAGATACCAGCTTTGTCTGCATAGAGGTCTTAGCCACTTTTATCAAATCTCCTTTTTCATTGTCTTTAATCTTCTGGCCCATGCTGTTGAGAATTTCAATTCCCTTCATTGCACTCTTTCTATAGCCGTCGACAATAATCGTAGGATGAACATCCTTTCCGATAAGCTCCTCGGCCTTTTCTATCAAGGCGCCTGCCAATATTACGACAGACGAAGTCCCGTCACCTACTTCGTTATCGGTTGCCTTGCTTATCTCGACCATCATCTTAGCCGCAGGATGTTGAACATCTATCTCTTTCAAAATTGTTGCGCCATCATTTGTAATTGTTACGTCGCCTAATGTGTCAACCAACATCTTGTCCATGCCTCTGGGTCCAAGACTCGTCCTTACTACCTCAGCAATCAATTTTGCAGCAGTAATATTATTTTTCTGAGCATCTCTACCTCTTGTCTGAGTCGCGCCTTCCTTCAATATCAATACTGGCATTCCGCCAGCTGATCCCTGTTGAATTGTAGCCATATTCATATTCCTCTAAAATTTATGAATTATAAATTTTAATTGGGATATTTTAAACTTACTGCAAATTTATTCTTAAACCCTTTATGCGTACTCTTATGAGACGGTACAAAAGTTATTTCACGACCAACATATGTAGTGGTCGTAAGAATTACTTGAAATATTCATCATATTTTCCTTCTGAAACTTCAGGGTATACCTGTTTAGCCGGTTTGCCTTCAATCGTAACTCCAATACTTAGACAAGATCCAATTACCTCCTTGACCGCACCCTGTATATCATTGGCGTAGGAGCTATCAATTTTCATCTTGGCTATTTTAATGACGGTTTCCATATTTATATCTCCTGCATAGTCCGTCCCTGCCGTTCCAGATCCTTTAGCTATACCTGCCTCCTTGACTATCAACGCGGCTGTCGGCGGTAGTCCTACTTCTACGATGAATTTTTTTGTCGCAACATCGACTTCCACTTTAACAGGAACTTTCATTCCAGGGAAATCCTTAGTTTTTTCATTAATGGTATTTACAACTTGCAGTACGTTTACGCCGACAGGTCCCAGAGCTGGCCCCAGCGGCGGCCCAGCACTTGCTTCTCCACCGTTAACTAATGCAGATATTATTTTCTTGTCGCCCATGCTTTAAATCAAACCTGACCTGAAATATAAACGTCCTTTAAAAATTCGTATGAAGTTCAATATTTAACTTGTCGTGATTAGGTGATTTTTTCTACGAATCAATCTAAACATTTCTGTGAGTATATCGGTACATGTCACGTTAAAAAAAAGTCATAGTGAAAACAAAAAAAAATACAGAAAACTAGTGCGCCACTTTTTTCAGATAGTTTGCGTCTACCGTTACCGGAATCTGGTACGGAGAGTCAAGTAACACCACGGTGGCTTCCTGCTTTTCGTAATCGACTCTGGTTATTTTTGCTTTCATGGCCTTGAATGGGCCCCCGATAATTTCTACTGTATCATCAACATTCAGATCTGATACTACTGGTTTTTTTACTAGATATCCTTCAATGTCCTTGAATGGTAATTCTCCGCGGATTTGGCCTCTCACATGACGTACGCCTGCCAATGCCTCATAAGCGATATTTGAATCAGGAGCTTCTACGATAATATATCCTTTAAAATTCTCCAATATGAGAATTGAATGAATTCCAATTTTTTTCGCATTAACCCTATTTTGTATAATATTTGCTACTATATTTTCCTGTCCTCCTGTAGTCCTGATAGCAAAAAATTTTGAGTCTAGTACTGGTTTTATTTCCGGTTCCTTCGTAGGATTTTGCAAATTTGGGGAGCTGAAACCAATATCCTTAGTGTGTGTCTCGGTTGGTTCAGGATTATTAGAATTTAACCTTGGCTTATCAGACTGATCACCTTTGTCAGATATATCGGGTTCATCATGGAATTCATTATCATTAAAAATATCATCAATTTCTTGACTATCGCCTCCATTCCCTTTAATGCTATTGAACATGTTTTTTCAATTCAATAAAGAATGGTCCGTAGGATTTTATAAATTTACTTCACTCTCTGTCCTGAAATAAAATAGTTATTAGCAAAGCCAGACATTGTTGTTACAAGTTCTATAACGATATCCGTGATAGATCCCTACTCGATACTTATCCAAATTTTATAATCTCAGGATTCATTAATGTCCCAGGACGAATCCAAAATATCGTCAGAGGCTATGATTGGGACAACGTGTATGTTCGAATAGAAATAAGAAAATAATAACACGGCTTTTCGGCAGGTGTATGCAAATCCTTGTTTTTGATTTTTGAAATATTACATTTGTGATTTGGGAAATGTATTCTACCTTCAATGAAATTAAGATGGTTCATAGTAGAATGTGGAAGAAAATTGCAGCCACTAGTTTAGCTGAATCATTGATATATATTTATAGAACAACAATGTGTTGTGTTTTTCTTTCTTAATTGATCGATTGAATTTGATTTCAATTTTCGATGATTTTTAAGCAGTGCTAATAGCTTTTAAATTTTTAAATAAGGATCCCGCTTCTATAAAGTAGTGGTAAGATTATGACTTGGTTCAAAGATAGTACCGGACACATATTAGAATCGAAAAATAAAATTCATAGACTGTTGTACTGTCCTCTATGTCGGAAACTGATCTCCAAAGCAGATTGCCAGAAATTAAGACAGAGCAGTAAAACAAGGGATCTGTATCCAGTCAAGCGTTATTATTATTATTATTCAAAAGCGCATCTTGGAGATGGTAGGCAAGGCAGCGAAAGCGAGCGCTTCCTAGCTCTGCCTAACTTTGGATTGAGCAAAACCGTAAAGCGGATTGTGTAAAGCCAATAACTGAGGCCACGCGGCGAAGCCTATAATTTCCTTTTTTTATAATTAACTTAATTACTCTTTGACTTCAGCGTCTTCGGCCAAATTTTTCTATTATGGGATTGCACCGTTTGAGATCGAGGTAATATATAGTGCACTGAATGGTGTATTTGACCGTGTAGACGAAAAGCAGCTTGCGATAGGAGATACAGTATATGTTAGCATGGTTGAAATAGAATTCCCAATTCCATTCGGAGAATCCTTTTTTCAAAAATTCACAATGGAAAGGTGGTACAAAATTAAAGGATTAATCAAAGAAATGAAGAGACGTAGAGGAAACACAAGAGGTGTGAAAGCCTTCATATCCTTTTGTGGAATCTCTCACGAAGAAACATCACCACGATTAATTTTTTCGCTAATAAATAAAAATAACAGGCTTTTTGAAATGGCGATTGAAAAAATTGAATATTTGGTCGACATTATCCCTATACAAATGCAGACTTTTACACGCACCAATTTGGATGAG
>JASHSN010000340.1 GCA_030038695.1 Nitrososphaeraceae archaeon | reverse complement strand
AATAGAAGCATTACCAGATGGTAGCTGGGTTCCTCGGGGTACCCCATTTGCTCAGATAAGCAATGTCGTAAAGGGCTTTGGGGAGTTGGTTACATGGTGGGAACCATTATTATTACATTCGTGGTTCGTCCTCATGTGCAACACGAGCTCTACAGGTGAAACAATACTTGACCGAACGAAAAGAACGACTAACACGCTTTCATAGTTTTGGTTTTAGAGGACATCGCTCAATGGAGGATGCATACTGGTGCGGAAGGGCGTGGTCACTCTTTCTTCCGGGTACAGACGATTTTCACATATCGGTAGACATGACTGGCGAATCGATCCCAGCTCTGGCTCATAAAGTGACTATGAACTGGGATGACGAATTAATGTGCTATGTCGAAGCTGTAAGACGCTCAGCCCAAAGAGGTTACAAAGCAGTAAGCATAGTTATTGACACAGTGAGTAGTAAAAAGTTTATCGAAGAGTATCTGTTAAAGATTCAACATTGTGCGGATGTCTATAAAGTAACACCTATCTATCGTCCTGACTCGTGAGATGTCATAGTGCAGGCTCATAAAATGGTGACCAAACTGAAAGAAAATGGATATAATAACTTTGGCATTATTATCGGGGACTCGATAACGTTTGATGATGCAAAAGGTTATGATGTTGTTTGGAAGAAATATGGACATGATTGTAATCTTGTAACTTGGGGAATAGGCGCCGGATTTTACAACGATTTGACAAGGGATACCTTAGGATGGGCAATGAAAACCTGTTATAGCAATGGAAAAGACAGAATGAAATGGACTGATGCAATAGCCAAGCGCTCTATTCCTGGAAGGGTGAGCTTGAAGAGAACAGATGGTAGACTTGTAGCTCACACCAGGACAGAAGATTGTAAAAACTCTGATTACATTATACTAAACGTATCGACACCTTTTAGCTTTGAACGGATAAAAGAGATTGCTAATAGACAAAATTACAGCCAGCAAGAGATAATATTATCAGAGGCTTTACAGAGAAAGATGTTATTTTATGATAGTATAGAGTTACGTACCTAGCAAACAGCTCCGGTTTTTCTTTGCTGAGTATAAAACCCAATCAAGATAGTACCAATGATAAAGGTCTTTCGATGTATTTGGTCTAGATCGGAAGATTTTTCGAATCACTTAATAGAATTAACCTTCGTTGCAGACTAACTAATAAAATATGAATGACATTAACAAGCCTAAAATTTCTTTGAAATATCTAGTGCTAATGCAACAATCACTAACTAAAAGGTGTCTTTCAACGTTTACATACGCTTCACCCTATGAAGCGTGCCGTATTTGTTTCCAGTATATGTAATCAAAATCCTTGATAATGTAACCAAGAGTCGAAATCAATGTGCTATTGGGGCTATAGGATAGTCTTGGATCCGACCATTGGCTAGCCCTATTGTCCTGGAGTATATGAAATTATAGCCCCTATCAACAAATTGGAAATTAATTGGTCTTAGCTAAAGGTTCCAGAAGTGTTTCTGTAATCGTGTGTCTCAGCATTATCTTCGCCCTTTTCATACTTTGTCCCTCCGGTTTTGCTTATTCCCAAACACACCCAATCCTAAAGAATCAATCAATATCTTCTAGTCTAAATTCTAAGGATACTTCTAACACAAGTGATGTGTAACAGATTATATTGAGAAATGAAACGTCTAGGCAACTAATTACTTTGTATGGACTCGCAATAACTGGCGTTGCAGCAATAAGTGTAAGTATAATTGGTTCGATATTGACACAAAGACACAACATAAAAATTGCAGAAAGAAAAATAGAAGAGAGTAGAAGAAGGGAAGAAGAAGGGAAAAGACGACAGGAAGAAAATCTTCGTAAAAGGTTGATTAGCGAAAATCTAACCCAATCAAAGTACAGTATAGAGTGTTTGCTTTTTAGATTGTATAACTTAATGTATAGAGAAGGAAGGCCAGCAATGAGTGATGAATATTATACGACGAGTACCTTACATCTTTTGGGTGCCATATTTGCAGATCATGGAATTTTTTTGTCTTATTGAATATATCCACAAATAGACGAAGTCTTTCCTGGTCTAGGAATTATTTACAGGGAAAACTTGAATTTGGAAGGAATCCAAATTCACCAAACAATACAAGGAGTTAGCTTTGATAGATATGACAGGATATTATTTGGAGAAGCCGTTACGTTAACAGAAAACGGAAAGCCTAGAGCCTCCTCATATCTAAAGTTTAGTGAGATGTTAACAAATGACAAAAGGATTCAAAGAATATTGGAACCTGCACCGAATTTTGTCTTTAAATAAAAGACAATAGCTCACGAAAATCCAGGAGCAAAAACAATAGGGATTTTTATCTGACATGCTAGAAAAAGTTGAAGAACGGACATAAATCAAGATTAATGATGACTTGAAGAAAGAAATTGACGACTTCAAACTAGCCAATAATTTCACTGATCAACCAGCGCATAAAAAAAGCCCTATCTAAAACCAAATATTGGTGTTGGTAGCGCCAATCAAGGTACGTATTCTCCCTGCAGAGCAACCCGGAATCAACTCGGCGAAGTAATTTTCTTCGGTTTTCCCATAAATAGTCTAAAAAACTTCACAGGTCGCTAGTAATCTCTCAAGAGCAATCCAATATGTGACCAGGGGGGTGTTTTAGTATAATTTCCTAATTTGTAAAGTGATGCAGCTTTGCTATGTATTGCATCAGTGTCGTTAGGTTGTATAGCTAGCGCTTTATCATAATATTTTATAGCTCCTGTATAGTTTCCCAGATTATCAAGAGCAAGACCTTTGTTATATAACGCAAAAGCTAGGTTTGGATCTATCGCTAGCGCTTTATCAAAGTACACTATAGCTCCTGTATAGTTTCCCAGATTATCAAGAGCAAGACCTTTGTTATATAATGAATGGAGATCGTTTGGATCTATTGCTAACGCATTATCATAATATTTTATAGCTCCTGGATAGTTTCCCAGATTATCAAGAGCAAGACCTTTGTTATATAACGCAAAAGCTAGGTTTGGATCTATCGCTAGCGCTTTATCATAATATTTTATAGCTCCTGCATAGTTTCCTAATTTGTAAAGGACATTACCTTTGTCATACAATGTATAAACGCGATGCGGGTCTATTTTTAACGCTTTGTCAAAATATGTTATAGCTTCCTTATAATTTTCTAAATTGCCAAGGGCCAGAGCTTTGTTGTATAATGAATGGACATTTTCTGGGTCAATAGCCAGTGCCTTATCAAAATATTTTATAGCTCCAGTATAGTTTCCTAATTTGTAAAGGGCTACGCCTTTATTATCTAATGCATAAACATCCTTTGCGTCTATAGCCAGTGCCTTATCAAAATATTGTATAGCTCCAGTATAGTTTCCTAGATTGCCAAGAGTTAGAGCTTTGCTAATTAATGCATAAATATCTTTTGTTCCTATTGATGCTTTATCAGAATATATAATTGCTCCAAGAGTTAGTTTACCTTTATCGTATAATGAATGAACACTATTTGGTTCTATTGCTAGTGCTTCATGATAATATACCGTGGCTCCAGGAGCAATATCCTTTTCTACTTTGGCTAGCACAAGGACATAGGGTACCAGACTTAACCAGATAATACCTATTAAACACAAAATAAGAGACAAAGATAGAAGTATAACAGTATGTCTCCTGAAGCTGTCAAGATGTGTTCTGGACTTTTGAGCTTGTAGTTGGGGATGTTTAATGCCACTTAATACATGTAGCCTCTTAATACGTTTAGCTGTATGTATATTGTGGTGCATGTCACGATTCGTTGAGGACCCGAGACTTCGTGACACCTTATTGTCTCTTTTTAGTGCATATCCTGTGTCGTTCGAACACGAGGTAGCATCATTGTCATTCTTTGAGCAACGGAATCCAATTATCATTGACAAGGTCCTTAAACCAGTTGATAGGATTACGACGATTCTTACATAAGATCACAATTGTTCTATATCAACAGCGAATCCCCCTACACAATCGAAAATGAAGATGTAAAAATAGGCTCTGACAATCGCACCCTAACGCTAAAAAATGTTTGATACTGTATCCTTTAGTTCTATCGCTACTTCCTTTCCTCTTTCATCTCTAGTTTGACTGACGTAATGGTCTACCAAGTCCTGAACCATAACTTCTATCACACCATCTAGAGCGGCACGAACTGCTGAGATTTGTTGTACTATATCCGCGTAGGTCTTATCCTCATTAACCATTCTTTGAATCCCTCTAACATGACCTTCGATTCTTGCTAGTCTTTTTGAAATTTCTGGTTTCTTGTGATGTGTCATATATTAATACCGATACTTAATCTCGGATAGCGTATCCAATATGTAACCTTTATGTTGTCAATCATGTCTTACTATAACTAGTCCTAAGTTTAATTTGACCTGCGTTGCTATCAATTATAAGCCTGGCTGAATTGCACATAAAAATCAGTTCTGAGCTTACATGAATAATGGCAGCCAATAAGGGATTTATTAGACCAACAAATGCCAGAATGAAACCCAGTCCATCTACAAACATGGTTCCAAAAAAGTTTTGTTTGATAGCAAACATGGATTGTCTTGACGTCTTCAACATATAAGGTATCTTGGTCAGATCCTCGGTCATAAGCACCACGTCCGCAGTCTCAATAGCCACATCTGTTCCACTTCCCATAGCTATCCCAACATCAGCCTTAGCAAGAGCAGGTGCATCATTTATGCCATCCCCTACCATCATGACAGCTTGTTTCTTCTGCCTTTCTCCTTCTTTCTTATGTTTTCTCACTATTTCCTCAATTATTGAAACCTTGTCTTCTGGGAGCAAATCAGCATGATATTCCTCAATTCCCGCTTCATTAGCAATCTTACTTGCTGTTCGTTCATTATCACCGGTGAGCATCACAATATGTATTTTCATTGCCTTGATCTTGGCTATTGCTTCTTTCGTCTCTTGGCGTAACTTATCTTCAAGCAAAACTGCACCTATAATTTGTTTATCTAGCGACACGAAGGCAGTGGTGGTAGAGGATAGCATATCAACAGGACTGAATTCCTGCAATGTTTGACCAGTTAATTGTGTATTTGACAGGTACTGATAGTGTCTATTATTTAGTAGTAATGAAAATTCTGGTCTTGAAGCTGAAGCATCCTCAGGCTTTGAGCTGGTTAATTTCGCTTCCTCTTCCATGTATTTCATATTACCTACTGCTATTCTTCTACCATTGTGGACTACAGCAACACCTCTGCCTACTTTTATGATGTTTTCATCGTTGTCTTCATCACTAGC
>JASHSN010000339.1 GCA_030038695.1 Nitrososphaeraceae archaeon | reverse complement strand
CAAACGCCAAGGACGATAAGTATGCCCAGTTAGCAGATTTCATTAAATCAATCAGTATCGATGATCTTATTCGGACAATTCCTACTGGCCACTCAAAGATTTCTATCACAGAAAAAGGAGAAGGGGAGAAAGATTTCTCCAACTGATGAGCAAAGTAATTAAGCCAATGAATGAATTAACTGTCGTGGTAAAGAGAGAGCTCAGACAACATAGAGACGCCAATATGACGACAAGAGTCTTAGTTAGAGATATTATGAACAGCCCTGTGGTTTCAGCTGCTCTTACAGACACGGTGAAGGACGTCGCTTTAAAAATGAAGGACCAGAAAGTCGGTAGCATCGTAATTAAAGAGGGAGAAAACCCAGTCGGAATCGTTAGCGACTGGGATATAGTTTCAAACGCTGTGGTCAAGGATGTCAAACCAAGTACCTTGAAAGTTTCAGATATCATGCAAAAACTTCATTCTATAGAAGGCGAGGAAGGCGTTACCGAAGCTGCTCGCGTCTTGCGGCAGCATAATATTAAACGATTAGGCGTGGTTTATAAAAACAGACTCGTTGGCATTATTTCAGCGTCAGACGTAATTGCTGTCACTCCAGAACTGGTCGACGTAATTTCTGAAAAAGCAGCAATTGTCCGAGGAGAGACAGGTCGCTCTGCTGCATCCGTTTCTGGTTATTGCGATGAATGCGGGGAATGGTCTGATCTTTTGCAATATGCAGATGGCACGTTTACTTGCGAAGAATGTAGGGGCGAAGAAGGTATTAGTTAAATCAAAACCGGCTTTTTTGGTCGACTCGATGCTTGGCAGTCTTGTTCGAAAATTACGTTTCTTTGGTTTCGACACGCTTTATGTTGCAAACAGCCCTGATGACGAGATAATAAGTTTTGGTATCAACCATAATAGATTTATTTTGACTTGTGACAAGGAGATGTATAAGAGAATTGTTAAAGCTCGAGCACAAGGGACATTGCTAAAGGGTTCTGATGACTTAGAAGACATTTCCCGCACATTTCAAACATACGGTGCATTGCTAGCTGAATATATGGAGGTCAATTCTCGATGTTCCATGTGCAATGGATTGCTGGCCAAGAGGTCTCATGCGGAGATTGCAGAAAAGATCAACATGGAAATTAAAAGCAGACAGAAACAATTTTTTGAGTGTAAAAGATGCTACAAAGTATATTGGGAAGGAAGTCATTTTGCACGTCTTATGGAATTATCAAAACGCATAGACAACCGCATCCTGGAGCGACTCGAATAAAACAGTTGATTCATTATCGTTTCCTAGAAAAAGAAGATGAGTTATTTCTTACCCTTTTGGTTCACAACCCAACGCTCGTAAAGTTTTATCAATTCATCTACATCATCTCCGCTTTCCGAATAAGTTATTATTACGGCAAATTTACCTTTGCCATCGTGTCCTCTTGCAAAATAGCCCCAGAACGTGTCTGGCAGTTTAGCGAAATTAATATTGTTTTTGCTGACGCCAATCAGATTGTTTGCTATCGCATGAATAACCCTGATGGCATCGTCATCTTCCAACATAAGTCACTCGATCATCAGTACACCTTATAAAATAGGTCATCAGGAGACTACTTCATTTATTGTAAGTGCCCTTCCACAATATCGACATTTCATAATTATCTTATGTTTGTCTATTATATCGATAGTTGATTTGATATTTTCTTCACTATTTGTTACGCAGTTCAAATTTGGACAGCTGAAAATTCCGACGATCGAATCTGGGAGCTGTATCTTTCGTTTCTCTACTAATTTATAATCTCTTATTATGTTGATGGTGGCATGAGGTGCGATTAAGGCCAGTTTATCAGTCTCGTGCTTCTCCAGAAATCTATTTTCTACCTTGATGATATCCTTCTTTTGGTGTTTGCTGCTCGGAACATTTAAGGCCACCGTAATGACATTGCCTTCTTTACCTGTTATATTTAGCGTGCGCAGAACGAGCATTGCACGACCTGATTCAATGTGATCTATGACGGTCCCATCCTTAATTCGTCGAACTAGAAGTTGGCTACTATCAGACATTGTCTATATCTACAAATATTTGGCAATAATAAATGGATGCTTGCCTTCTCAAAATTCCCCATTAAATGAGGGCAGGGATATAACCACATGTGTGTTGCTAATATAGCCGAAAACGGAAAAAGTCACGCTATTTATTGCCTTCTTAAAGAGATCTGACACATCTGGATTTGTTATAGACAAAGTTGTAGTGCCGACGATTGCAGTCCTGACACGATTATCCTCAACCTTCTGTTTTGTCGCCTCTACTAAAGGCGATAAAATGGCGTATTCTTTCCTCTGCCGTGCCTCAATGCTTAAACGGTTGATTCTATTGGATTGCGACCTTCTAGTATTCTTAATTCTTCAGTTAATTCTTCAATTGTCATCTTGAGACCCCCATATTTAGTCAAGTCCGCCTCCACGGAGTCTTTATTGCGTAATATTGTAAAGCGCAAGCCAAATTGAGTATTTCCTGGTCATTAAATCCCATCGTGATTAGTTCATTGAGTGCTAGAGCTACTTGATTTTTAGCGGACAGATATTTTTGTGCTAATATCAACTGAGTATGTGTCTTGATTATTTCAGACCTAAGATCGCCTAATTTAGAATCCTAACCCAGTTTATTATCATAATGTTTTTCAATATCTTCGAAAAAATTTCTGTACTGCCATATCAGGAGCGATATTATTTGTAGTTGCCACTTCCCTTATTGTGGCAGATAGCTGCTTCAATTGCTTAAAGCCAAACCCCATATCTTGAAGTTGCTCACATAATGACGTTTTTGTTGATGCGACAATACGTGTTCCGACAGGTGATCATACTCTCTCGAAGCTTAGCTTCAATTGCGATCCATACTTCTCAATCCGAGAGTCTTCCTGTTATTGTTTCTACATTGTACCCACTTTATGAACGCCTTCGGTAATTTTTATAGTATGTTGACATCCATTGAGGATGTTCCGTGCTTGTCCAATTCCGCTTTGAGGTTAGAGAATTCCTAGAGAGTTCTGTCAAATGAGCTGGATAGGTTAGGGCGTCCCTCCCTGATGACTTGGTTTACCGTCTAGTCTCGTATCACAGCAGCTCTTATGAAATTTGAGGCATTATGTATATGAAACAATCGGCAATATGAAGGCGAAGTCAATAACCGTCAAATAAACCTTCAAAATGGTCGTCAGCGTCGTCAGGAATTATCTACGGTAAATGAGATGAAAATGTAGATAATATAGGTGTAAGTATAGCTGCAGTGTGTGTTAAATTTGCCTAGGGTAGGGAGGAAAATGCTGTGGCATTTGATTTGAACAGGTTTGGAAAAAAGATAACCAGAACAGAGAGCAACAACAATAAGAAGGGCCAAAGGAACCCTAAGCGTAAAATTTCTGTAGAGCTTTTTTAAATCCTTCAATACAAACGTTCGTTCTACCTAACCAAACACTTTCTACCATTCGATGGGAACAAATGAGAACAAGAAAAAATCTGTTAACCAAGGAACAGGAGGAAAGAAAAGACTTAGGTGGGTATTTCAATTCCCAAATCTTTTCTATCGGTCTCAGACAATGCAAAGAGATAGTTAAGATATGATGTGCAGGCAGAAGGAGTGATTCTTCCTATTCCCTCGCCTGTAGAGACGACCATTATTGATTCTCCTGGCATAGTTACCCCGAGAATTGATGAATTAATATGTGTTTGTGTTTGTAATAGTGCCGTTCCATCACCTTCACTGGCTGTTACGAATTTAATCATCGGAGAGTTTAATCAGGAAAACAATCAGATAGTTTACTCTCCAGTCTTGAATTTTCACAAGATAACAGTATGGAACATCTATAGCCCGAACCTTTACACCCCATATTGAGATAATCTACCACAATGACATGACTGATTATACGTTTCATTCGCTATTGATAAGCGATTGCATAGCCTGAAACATCGGTTTCAATTCCGATGAAGGTCCACGTATATCGATTCTTGTAGTCCCTTGGACAGAAATCTTTGCCATTCTGAACATTAGGCCTCTTTCTGAATATTCCAGTCCATGAAGTCGATCAATTCTCTCACTTACAATATCGTCTGACCTCAGAAAATGTCCTCTCTGTGCGAACAAGATTATTCTTTTGTCGGTTATCAGAACCTGGTATTTTTTTGCCCCGTACCGAACAAAAGATTCGCTGTGAAATTTCACGTTTTCCAAAGGCAATAAAAAATCCTGGAGGGGCATTGAAAAGTACTCTTGATATTTGACAATATATATATAGAAAGGAGTTGAAGCTATTTATCGAAACTGCCAATAAGTTTACTCTAATTGTGTAATTCAATTAAGGACAGCAAATTTTTAGTCCTAGATCAGAACAGCAGTATATTACCGTGAAACTTTTATTATGATCACCGATTTAATAACATCTTGATTAAGCAAGAAAATTTTCTGGGGATAAAAAAAAGGATCGAGGATATGAAAGAGCTACCAGAAAATCGTCCTGCTATGTTGTTATCAGCGATGTACCTGGGTGAAGAGCATAAAGTTTATCTCAAGTTTTATGATCTGCACGATGATTGTATCTGCTTTTGGCGTGACAGAACGGACCACAAACCGTACTGTTATACAAAAATGGAGTACCTCAATAAGGTGGAGAAGATTGTTGAGACAGAAAAAAAATTTACATTAGAACAGTCGAAGAAACAGGAATTGATCACAGATCAAGAGATCAATGTGGTTAAGATAATAGCTCCTGATCCTCTTTCGATTGGCGGTACAGATACCAGTATTAGAGAAAAAGTCACTTCATGGGAAGCAGATATAAAATATCATGAGAATTATTTATATGATACAGGACTCATTCCAGGTGCTTATTATATTAGAAGAGGAGAAGTAATTAGCAAATTCGAACACCATATTTCAGACAAGGTAAGATTGGAGCTTAATAATTTGTTATGGGATAAAATTAAGGAGGAAGCAGGAGGGATCGGGAGTCAACAATATCAACAGTACATAACGAGATGGGCTAATCTCCTGAACCAGCCCATTCCTAACCTAAGACGACTTTCCGTCGATATTGAAGTTGAATCAGAAGAGGGCAGGATGCCCTCTCCGCGTAGCCATGATAGAACTGTTATTGCTGTGGGATTGGTAGGAAACGATGGATTCAGAAAGGTACTTGTTTTAAATGAAGGGCAAATTCAATATGATATCCCGTTTATTCCGGAAGCAGAGATATGCAAGACTGAGAAAGAACTCTTACAAAAAGCATTCACAATTATCGATTCATACCCGATTATAATTACCTACAACGGCGACGATTTTGATCTTCCATATCTTTATGCCAGATCACAAGATGCAAGGATCGACCCAATTTCAAAACTAGTCATCTCAAAAGATGAAGTACCGATCATAGTCAAAAGAGAGACATTTGTAAAGCGAGGGAGTCAAGCCGAACCAGTTCAAACTAGACGTGGCCTACATATCGATCTATTTAGAACTTTTCAGAACAGATCCGTGCAACTATATGCTTTTAGCCACAAATACTCAGAGTTCACTTTGAATGCAATTAGTGAAGCACTTCTTAATGAAGGCAAAATCGAATTTGAAGGTGATATAAGCGATCTTCCAATACAGAGATTAGCGGAATATTGCCTCAAAGACGCAGATCTGACCCTACGGTTGACCACGTTCAACGACAACTTGTTAATGAAACTTCTAGTGGTTATCTGTAGAATCGGCAAATTACCCCTAGATGACATTTCACGTTTCGGCGTTAATCAATGGATAAGGGGGATCTTGTACTTTGAACATCGAAGACGCGGCGCTTTAATCCCACGACGTGCTGAATTACAAGAAAAAGGGACTGCGTCAACTACCGCTATAATTAAAGAGAAAAAATATAGAGGTGGTTTGGTAGTAGAGCCATTACTCGGAATCCATTTTAACGTAGTGGTGGTCGACTTTGCAAGTCTGTATCCCAGTATCATAAAAGTTCACAATCTTTCATACGAAACCGTCAATTGCCCACATACATCATGTAAAATCGATCCAATTCAACATATCCCCGAAACTACACACTGGATATGTAAGGAAAAACGAGGAATAACTTCTTATTTAATAGGTTCCTTGAGGGACCTGAGAGTAAATTATTACAAACAATTATCCAAAGATAAAACGCTTAGTTACGAAGAACGTCAACTTTACGGAGTAGTTAGCCAAGCGATTAAGGTGATTCTCAACGCCACCTATGGGGTGATGGGGGCCGAAATATTTCCGCTGTACTGCTTGCCTATCGCTGATGCGACTGCAGCTATTGGAAGAACAACCATTGCTCGGACAATTGAAAAATGCAAACAAATAGGTATAGATGTGATTTATGGAGACACTGACTCCCTATTTTTGAAAAATCCATCTAACAAGCGTGTAGACGAAATTTCCGCCTGGGCTAGAAAGGTC